>JAUPLK010000220.1 GCA_030836925.1 Pseudomonadota bacterium | reverse complement strand
CGCCGTGGGCTTGCTGGTCGACACGAGCCGGGTCACCAGCGGCATCGTAACCACCGGGTGTTCAGGCAGTTGCTCGAAGAGTTGCATGGCTGTGATGGTTGCTCCGGGCGTTGCCAGCAGCGTCTTTCGATCCTCGCTCACGCGGGCATAGAGGGCGCTCGCGGTGCGGGCGGCGTCTTCGGCAATCTCCGCGACACCGATCAGAAAAAAGCGCAGCCAGCCGACCCAGTCGCCCTCTGTCCGGATCGCGCCCAGCCATCGGTAGTACGCGGCCTGGTTCCGCTTGAGATAGAGGCTCAGGTACAGCATCGGACTCTTGAGCAGGCGCCAGTGGTCCAGAAGCAAGGCGACCAGCATCCGGCCCAGCCGGCCATTCCCGTCGAGGTAGGGGTGAATGCTCTCGAACTGGACGTGGACCAGTGCGATGCGCAGCAACGGCGCCAGATCACCCTCAGCGTGAATATAGCGCTCCAGGTCGCCGAGCAGCGCACCCACCCGCTCCGGTGGCGGCGGCACGAATACGGCATTGCCGGGCCGGCTGCCCCCCACCCAGTTCTGGGAACGACGCAGCTCGCCGGGTTGTTTGTTGGCGCCGCGTACGCCCCGCATGAGCATGCGGTGGCAGTCGTTGAACAGGCGCACCGAGATCGGCGCTCCTTTCGCCGAGTGGATCTGCTTGAATGCGTAATTGACCGCAGAGATGTAATTGGTGACTTCCTCGATGTCTTCGATGCTCGAGGTGCCGGGTTGGTCGGTCTGTTCCCAGGTCAGGACGTCGACCAGAGTTGCCTGAGTACCCTCGATCTCCGAGGACAGCAGGGCCTCCTTACGGACGAAGGCATAGATGAACCAGTCGAGAGACGGAATCATCGCGCCGGCCAGATCGAGCCGGGCCAGGGCCGCTTCGGCAGCCCGCAGTGGCTCGGTCAGCAGTCCCAACTGCTTGGCGGAAAGTCGCGGCGGCAGTGTGTCGGGCACGAAAGCCGAGACCGACTCGCCGGCGACGGTCGTCGTGACGTATCGGCCTGTCGGCTGCCCACCCATGGTAACGAAGTGTTTACTATTATCGAATAAAAGTAAAGATATCTTTACTATATCCGCTCGTATCCAACGGGAGTGCTCGCAACTGCCTGAAGTTTGGTGGTGATGGGTAGAGTTGAACTACCGACCTCAGCATTATGAGTGCCGCGCTCTAACCAACTGAGCTACATCACCACGCGGGGGGCGGAATTGTCGTGGCCGGCCTGCCGGGTGTCAAGAAAGCGGGGGTGGGGATCGCGCCTGAAGGCGCTCCTACACGTTGAAGCGGAAGTGCACCACGTCGCCTTCCTGCATCACGTATTCCTTGCCTTCCAGCCGCAGACGCCCGGCCTCCTTGGCGCCCTGCTCGCCCCGGCCGGCGATGTAGTCAACATAGGCGATGACTTCGGCGCGGATGAAGCCCTTCTCGAAATCGGTGTGGATGACGCCGGCGGCCTGCGGTGCGGTATCGCCGGCATGCACGGTCCAGGCGCGCACTTCCTTGGGACCAACGGTGAAGTAGGTCTGCAGGCCGAGCAGCCGGTAGCCGGTGCGGATGACCCGGTTGAGACCGGGCTCGCTGAGCTTGAGGTCTTCGAGAAAGGCCTGCTTGTCGCTCTCGTCGAGCTGGGCGATCTCGGCCTCGATGGCGGCACAGACCACGACGACTTCGGCACCGTCCTGCTGCGCATGCGCCGTGACCTTGTCGACAAATTCGTTGCCACCCAGGCCGCTCTCGTCGACATTGGCCACATACATGACCGGCTTGGCGGTGAGCAGGAACATCTCGTCCACCGCCTGGCGATGCTCGTCGGGAACCGGGAAGGTTCGCGCCGGCTGGCCGCTGTCCAGATGTGCGCGCAGTTTCTGCAGCAGATCACGGCGCACCACATCTTCTTTCTTGCCGGCCTTGGCCTGCTTCTCGGCCTTGTCCACCGCCTTCTCGACTGCCGCGTAGTCGGCCAGCAGCAGCTCGGTGTTGATCACTTCGATATCGTGGATCGGATCGATGCGTCCGGACACATGCACGACGTCGGTGTTCTCGAAGCAGCGCACCACGTGCGCGATGGCATGCGTCTCGCGGATGTTGGCCAGGAACTTGTTGCCCAGCCCCTCGCCCTTCGACGCGCCCTCGACCAGCCCGGCAATATCCACGAATTCAACAGTGGCCGGCAGGAGACGTTGCGGATTGGCCAGCGCAGCGAGTTGCTGCAGGCGCGGATCTGGCACTTCGACGATGCCGATATTCGGATCGATGGTGCAGAACGGGTAGTTCTCGGCGGGAATCCCCGCCGCCGTCAGTGCATTGAAAAGGGTGGACTTGCCGACATTGGGCAGGCCGACGATACCGCAGCGTATGGCCATGAATTGCAACCGGGACGTTCAGAAGGCCGGCCAATTTACAGGAAAACCCGGCTCACCGGACAGCAGAAATGTGCCGGCCGGTCGATCTCCAGCTGGCACGCGGCCCGGCCGGGAAAGCTTTTCCCGCTGAATCTGCCGCTTACTTCGACTTTACAGGCGCTGGTGAAACCGGCGAGGCAGCCTTCAGTTCATCGAGTCCCTTGATGCAGATTTTCGCCCACTGCCGGAAAAGGCGCCGGAAATCGCTGCGGTTGGTCACGCTGTTGGTCCAGGTGACAAAACCCGTGCCGCGCGCCTCGCGGCGGTCGACTGCCATGCCCAGCAGCGCGCCACTGACCGAGTCCTCGGCCCTCAGCACCAGCGTGGCCTGGCCGGCATCGACGGTGTAAGTTCGCGACCGGTCCGCTGACATCACATCCGGCGCGTTGATATACAGCCTGACGATGGCTGGCGACAGGCGCAGCACATCGGCTCCCGGCGCCGTCGCGATGCTGTAGCCCGCCTTGCGGAACTCTTCCTGGAAGACCTCCACCAGCCCGGAACGGGTCGCCGCAGCGATCTTTTCCGCGTCTGCCTGACTGACCCGGCGCGAGAGGCTGCGGGTCTCGTTCATGTTGCGCATCCAGTCCTTGTCGAAAGCCACATCGGGCTCATCGATCATCACCGCGCTGTACTGGCGAAAATCCACACCGGGCAGCAACCAGGCCGCATCCATGCGCTTTGGCTTGACCTCGACGAGGCCATCGAGCTCCGGCGAGGTGGCAGCCAGCGCAAGTACCGACCACAACGCAAGGAAAATAAATCCGGCACCTTTTACACGCATCGATATGACCTCCGTTTTGCTAGCATCTGGCCAGTCTTCACACAGGTCAATGCCCATGTTCGAAACCACGCTCGCCGGCAGTCTGCCACGGCCCGACTGGCTCGCGGAGCCGGAAACCCTCAAAGGCGCCTGGAAGCTGAGCGGTCAGGCGCTGGAGGACGGCAAGCGCCGCGCGGCAGCGGAGTGGCTGCGGCACGAGGAAGCCGCCGGCATCGACATCGTCACCAACGGCGAGGTCTTCCGCAGTCACTTCGTGCACGGTTTTCTGGAAGGCCTGACCGGCATCGACTGGCAGAAGATGACCCGCATGGGCATCCGCAACAATCGCTACGAACTCGAGGTGCCGACGGTGGTTGCGGCACTTGGCCGGCCGGCGCCCGTACATCTGGATGAAGTGCGCTTCAGCCGCGCGCAGACGAGCAGGAAATTCAAGTTCACCCTGCCAGGGCCGATGACCATCTGCGACACGATCGCCGATGGCCATTACGGCAGCCGGCCACAGATGGCGATGGCATTCGCGGAAATACTCAACGCAGAAGCGCATGAC
>JAUPLK010000219.1 GCA_030836925.1 Pseudomonadota bacterium | reverse complement strand
CGCGATGTGCTGGTGGTCACCAACGATACCGTGGGTCCGATCTACATGGGTCCGCTACGCAGCCTGATGAGCGGCTGCCGGGTGCACAGCATCAGCCTGCCGGATGGCGAGCGCCACAAAACCATGGCGACAGTGAATACGGTCCTCGATGCGCTGGTCGAGGGCCGCTACGGTCGCGATGCGGTCGTGGTGGCGCTGGGTGGCGGCGTGGTGGGCGACATCGCCGGCTTTGCCGCAGCCATCTATCAGCGCGGTGTGGATTTTCTGCAGGTCCCCACCACATTGCTTGCCCAGGTCGACTCGGCGGTCGGCGGCAAGACCGGTGTCAATCACCCCGGTGGCAAGAATCTCGTCGGCGCCTTTCACCAGCCGCTGTGTGTGCTGGCCGACACCGATACCCTGCAGACCCTGCCCGATCGTGAGCTTTCGGCGGGGCTGGCCGAAGTCGTCAAATATGGGCTGATCGCCGATGCGGAGTTCTTCGACTGGATCGAGGCTCATGCGCAAAGCCTGCTGCAACGTGATCCGGCCGCCCTGCGGCATGTGATACGTCGTGCCTGCGAGCTGAAGGCCGAGATTGTCGCCCAGGACGAGCGCGAGCATGGCCGCCGTGCGCTGCTCAACCTCGGCCATACTTTCGGGCATGCGATCGAGCTGCATGCCGGCTACGGCGAGTGGCTGCACGGCGAGGCGGTCGCTGCCGGCACCTGCATGGCTGCGGCCTTCTCGCAGCGGTTCGGCGCCATCGACAGCGCCATCGTCGAACGCATCCGCCGCCTGTTCACCAGGCTGAAATTGCCCGTCGATCCACCACCAGTCGATCCGGGGAAGTTCCTGGCTGCGATGGGCATGGACAAGAAAGTGGTCGCCGGACAGATCCGGCTGGTATTGCTCGAGCGCATTGGCAGCGGTCGCATCACCGCCGACTATGCACCGCACGATCTCGCCGACTTCCTGCGCGAGCAATTCGTGCGGTGAAGAAAGCCCGGCCGCGGCGTACCGCAGCGGGCAGCGGCCTGGCGCCCTATGCCGCCCGGGCAGAGTCGGGGCCCGGGCGACTGCACGCAGAGCCATCGCATGGCTGGCGCAGTGAATTCCAGCGCGACCGCGACCGGGTGATCCACTCGGGAGGGTTCCGCCGCCTGGTTTACAAGACTCAGGTCTTCATCAATCACGAGGGCGATCTCTACCGCACCCGCCTCACCCACTCGCTGGAAGTCGCGCAGATCGCCCGCACAGTCGCACGGGCCCTGCGTCTCAACGAGGATCTCAGCGAGGCGATTGCGCTGGCGCACGATCTGGGTCACCCGCCCTTCGGCCACGCCGGTGAGGCCGCGCTGAACGAGTGCATGCAACCCTGGGGTGGATTCGAGCACAATCTGCAGTCGCTGCGGGTGGTGGATGAACTCGAAGACCGTTACCTCGGGTTTGCGGGACTGAACCTCTGCTTTGAAACCCGCGAAGGCATACTCAAGCACTGTTCACGCCGCAATGCGCGCCGGCTGGGTGCGGTCGGTGAGCGTTTTCTGCTGCGCCAGCCGCCGGGACTGGAAGCACAGGTGGTCAATCTGGCCGACGAAATCGCCTACAACAATCATGACGTGGATGACGGCCTGCGCTCGGGATTGCTTGCCGAGGAGGCGCTGCATGCAGTGCCACTGTTTCGTCGTCACCATGTGCCGCTGCTGGAAGCCAATCCAGAGGCATCGCGCCGCGCGCTGATCCATGAAACCATCCGCGGCATGATCAACGAAGTGGTCAGTGACATGGTGGCCACGACAAACGCGAATATCGCCGCATCCCAGCCGGCCTCGATCGGCGATGTGCGGGCACTCGGTCATCCGCTGGTGGCACTGAGTCCGGCCACGCGTGCAGCGCATCTTGCGCTCAAGCGTTTTCTGCACCGGCACCTGTACCGGCACGAACGCGTGCTCAACGTGACTTCGCGCGCACAAAATATGCTGAAGGCGCTTTTTGCCTGCTACATGCACAGCCCGGAAGCGATGCCGGCCGAACACGCCACGCGGGCGCTGCTGCAGGAGGCAGAGCGTGGTGAAGCGGGCCGCGCCCTGGCAGTTGCCGACTACGTGGCGGGCATGACTGATCGCTACGCCTTTTCAGAGTACCGGCGGCTGGTCGATGCCAACGCCGAGTTCCAGCAACAGTAGCGGCTCATGAAACCGGCAGCTGGCAAACGCGCGCGACTCACGGAGGGGCCGATCAGCACGGCAATCCTGTCGCTGATGCTGCCGATGATGCTGGGCATGGTGGCCATCATCACCAACAACCTGGCGGGCGCATTTTTCATCGCCCGCGTCAGTACCGAGCAGCTCGCCGCGATCAGCTTCACCTTTCCGGTGAGCTTCATCGTCGGCGCGATGGCCATGTCGCTGGGCACCGGCACGTCCGCGGTTGTTTCGAGGCTGTTCGGTGCGGAGGATCGCGACCAGATCAAGCGCATCACCACGCATGCGATGCTGCTTGGCGTGTTGTGTGGACTGGTGATCCTGACCGTCGGCCTGCTGACGATCGATCCGGTTTTCCGGTTGCTGGGTGCTGACGAGAACATCCTGCCGTATATCCATCGCTACATGCGCATCTACTACTGGGGCGGGATTTTCATCGTGGCGCCGATGATCGCCAATTCGGTGCTGCGTGCCGCGGGGGATGCGAAGCGGCCGGCGATGATGATGTCCACGGCCGCGGTGCTTAACATCTGCATCGATCCGGTGCTCATCTTCGGGCTGTTCGGCTTTCCGCGCATGGAGATCGAGGGTGCGGCACTCGGTGGCGTGATCGCCAACATACTGACCATGTTCGCTTCGGTGTTTTTCGTGATGTACCGCGAGCGCCTGGTGAATATCAGGACGCTGGATGCTCATCTGATCATCGATTCGTGGCGGCGCATATTGCACGTGGGACTGCCGTCCTTGACCAGCAGCCTCGTTGCGCCGGTCACGACGGCCTTCATCACGCATCAGATCGCGAGCTTCGGCCAGGCCTCGGTGGCCGGTTTTGGCATCGCTTCGCGGATCGAGGCACTGTCGCTGCTGGCGATGATGGCGCTGTCGGCAGCGATGACGCCTTTCGTTGGCCAGAACTTCGGCGCCCGGCGGCTGGACCGCGTGGGCGAGGGCATCCGCTTTGCCTACCGCTTCTCGCTGTTTTACGGACTGGTGATCGGCGCATTCATGCTGCTGTTCGGCGGCCTCATCGTCGATCTGTTTGGCGTGTCGGGGGCAGCCAGGGATACGGCGCTGCTGCACATGCATGTGGTACCGGTGAGCTATATCGCGCTCGGTTGTGCGATGACGGTGAATGGTTCGCTCAATGCGCTGGGCAAGCCGGTGGCAGCGATGTGGATCTCGCTGTCGCGCACCATTGCGGTTTATGCACCGCTGGCCTGGCTGCTGTCGCAGTGGCTGGGTCTGGTCGGCATCTTCATTGCGGCGGCATCCGCCAATGCGATTGCTGGCGGGCTCGGCGTGTTCTGGTTGCGTCTGGTCTACCGCGAGGCGGCGGCCGACAACCCGCTCAGGTCTCGTCCGGCGTAGCGCCTTTCTTCTTGCGCCCCGGGCTCAGGTGAACGCGACCAGTCTTGCCGCTGCGCCGTTCGTTGAGTCGTTGCACGATTTCCTTCACCGAACGCTCTATGCTGGCGTGACTGCCCTGCAGGTGACCCACGATGGTGTTGTGACCCTGGGTGATGACGTAACGGTGCCAGTTGCTCGTATCGACACCAGAGGGCGGTTCAGCCTTGGTGATCGATTGCAGGGCAAAAGGATCAGCG
>JAUPLK010000036.1 GCA_030836925.1 Pseudomonadota bacterium | reverse complement strand
TACCCAGATAACGGTTGTCATGGACCACCACCTGGGCGCTGGAGACATCAGTGAACACCAGCCGCCAGAAACCGATATCCGGTTCCAGTCCGGCAGGCCGGGGCAGGGCTTCGCTGGCAAGCGTCGGCACACCGCCGATGCAGGCGAGCAGCAAGCAACACACCACTGTTTTAACCGGACTCAGGGACACCGCATCCACCCTCTGCACGCACTATCCGACCGTCGCGGGACGCAATTGCTCCCGGCCGTCAGCCTGATTCGGCCCATGTTCAAGACTACGCCCCGATGCCGATGCCGAACTCGCACACGTTTCACATAAACGCGGACCCGTGTCACGCAATAATATGCCGTCTGCGCCTGCTCATGAGCCCTGTCGGCGTTTATTGTAGACGCCGGAATGACCGGCTGCCGCATCGAGAGTAATTGCTTGAAACAACGACAGCCAGCCCCGAAACTGCCGCGCACGGAAATGGTCCGGGTATTCTGCTGTCTTGCCGTCTGCGGACTGTCGATCGCGCTGCTTGGTGCCTGCGACCGGAAGCCGGCCGCGCCACCAGCATCCACCCCCACCGGGACACCGCCCGTCACGCCGACGCAAACCCGGCCTGCTGTTGCACCAGCCGGCATGCGCGGCGGCCAGGCCATCGAGTTGCTTGGCGAGACCATTCCACCCGGCTCGATGCGTCGCTTGCTGTGGTCCGGCGGACAGTCTTTCGACGGCAGCTCGGACCAGACTCCGGTGCTGGTCATCAACGGTACCGGCCAGGGGCCCACGCTGTGCCTGACCGGCGCCATCCACGGCGACGAACTGAACGGCATCGAGATCGTGCGCCGGGTAACGCAGGATCTCGAACCCGCACGGATTCGTGGTGCGGTGATCGGCATCCCGATCGTCAACCTGCAGGGCTTCCGCCGCGGTTCCCGCTATCTGCCCGACCGGCGCGATCTCAATCGCCACTTTCCGGGCAACCCGAACGGCAGCGCCGCCTCGCGCATCGCCTGGTCGCTGTTCGACGGCATCATCCGCCACTGCGATGGACTGGTCGACGTGCATACCGGCTCGCTGAACCGCACCAACCTGCCGCAGCTGCGCGCCGACCTGCGCGACGCGAAGGTCAGGGAATTTGTCCAGGGCTTTGGCGGCATGCTGGTGCTGCACAACCCGGGGCGGCCCGGCACGCTGCGTTATGCCGCCGCCAGGGCCGGCATCCCGGCGGTGACCCTCGAAGCCGGCGAGCCCGGCCGGCTGCAGTCGGCCCAGGTACGCGAGGGCACTGCGGGCATCGTGCGCCTGCTCGACACGCTGAAGATCGTCAATCGCGTCAATCTGCTCAGCGAAGCCCGGCCCGTCTACTACCAGTCGAAGTGGGTGCGCGCCGACCATGGCGGCATCCTGTTTTCGCTGGTCCGGCTCGGCCAGATCGTCGAAGCCGGCGATGTGCTCGGCACGGTCACCGACCCGATCAGCAATGAACAGAACCTGATCTACACGCCGGTGGATGGTCGCGTGATCGGCATGGCACTCAACCAGATGGTGATGCCGGGTTTTGCCACCTTCAATCTTGGCATCGCGGCCAGCGCTGTACCGGATGAAGCGCTGACAGCGCCGGATGCAGCAGCCGACGATCGGCCCGAGGAATAGCAACAGGCGCCTACGGCGGCGGTGCGATCACCCCGGCCCTGCTGAGCACGCTCTCGGCCCAGCTGAGTGCCAGCCTGACCCGCGGCGATCCCAGCCGGTGCGCCTCGCCGAGGCTGACCCAGCGGTACTCGCTGTGTTCCGGACGTCCGGTATCCGGACTCGGCAGCAGTTCCACGGTCGACTGCCGGGTAAGGGCCAGGTAGTAGCGGGCGATCTTGCCGCGATTGTAGGGTCCGGTATCCACATAAACCTCACCCCATGGAAAATCGAGCTGGCTGATGCTCGATTCCTCGCACACTTCGCGCCGGGCGGTCTGCAGGTGGACTTCGCCGGCCTCCATCAGGCCCTTGGGGAAGTCCCAGTGCCGGAACACGCGCAGCATCAGCACGCGCAGTCCGTCCGGTGTTTCACGCAGCACGATGGCGCCGCAGGACACCGGACCCGTCTTGCGGCTCCTGCTGGCGGCATGACCTGCAGGCGACATGCCCATACCCGTGCTCAGACCCGGTCCCGCAGCACGGCAACGGGCGGCTCGCTGACCGCACGGCGCGTGGCCAGCGTGCCGGCAACACCGACGATCAGTGCGCCGGCCATCAGGCCCAGCGGCCACAGCAGTGGACTTACGCCGTACTCCAGCTTGAACACGTAGTGGGCCAGCGCCCAGCCCAGTGCCGTGGCGCCAAAGGCGGCAAGCACTCCGGACAGGCTGCCGAGGGTCAGGAATTCGACGGCGACGCCCTGCAGGATCTTGCGCCGCGCGGCGCCGAGCGTGTGCAGGATCGCGCTCTCGAAGCGCCGCTCGTCACGGGTGATCTGGATGGCAGCGAGCAGCACGACGAGGCCGGCCAGCAGGGTGAAGACAAAGACGTACTGCACGGCCAGCGCGGCGCGATCGATGACCGAACGCACCTGCGCGAGGATCACTTCAAGATCGATCACGGTCACGCCGGGAAACTCGCGCACCAGCTGACCCAGCACCTTCACCCGATCGCGCGGCACATAGACGCTGGCCAGGTAAGTCTGCGGCAGATCGGTCGCCAGCCCGGGTGACAGCACGACGAAGAAATTCGGCTGGAAGGAATCCCACTCGACGCTGCGCAGGCTGGTCACCGGCGCCTCGATGTCCTCACCGGCCACGTTGAAGCGCAGGACATCACCGATACCGATGCCCAGGCTCGCGGCGAGTTTCGCATCCAGCGATACCTGCGGTGGTCCGGCGTAGTCTGGACCCCACCACTTCCCGTCGGTCACCGTATTGCTCGCCGACAGTACACCGGTCCAGGTCAGGTTGGATTCACGCTGCAGGAAAGCGGCCCCCTGCGCACCCGCCGTCTTGAAGCCTGCTGCCGGCTGACCGTTGATGCTGGCGAGCCGGCCACGGATCAGCGGCAGGGCCGTGACATCGCGGCCGATCTCGGTCCGGAAAAAAGCCCGCAGCCCGGGCAGCTGCCCGGGCTCGATATTGATCATGAAATGGTTCGGCGCGGTGGCGGGCAGGGTCTCCTCCCAGGTCGCGAGGATGTCGTTGCGCACCACGCCGAGCAGCAGCAGCACCATCAGGCTCAGTCCGAAGGCCACGATCTGCACGATGCTTTCAGTACCGCGCCGCGCGATGTTTGCCAGGCCATAGCGCCAGGCGATGCCGGCCGCACCGCGAAACCTGCCCAGGGCTCTTACCAGCAACCAGCCGATGGCGCCGGTCAGCAGCGCCATGCCGAGCAGGCCGCCGGCGATCAGCCCGACCAGCAGCGCATCCCGGACGATCACGAAAACCAGGGCCGCGATGGCTGCAAGCGCCGTACCCCAGGTGGCCAGCGCGCTCAGGCGCGGCGCCGGCAAATCCTTGCGCAGCACGCGCAGCGGCGGTGTGGAACCCAGCTGCAGCAGATGCGGCAGGGCGAAGCCGACCACCACGGTCGCAGCGGTCAGGATACCGAGCAGAAAGGGCTGCCCGGAGGCGGGCGGCAACATGAAGCCGACCAGCTCGGCGGCGATCACGGCGAGACCATACTGCGCGCCATAGCCGAGCAGCACGCCCAGCGTCGAGGTGACGATGATCACCAGCAGCAACTCGCCCATTGTCACTGCCAGCACAAAGCGCTGGCTGGCTCCGAGCGTCTTCAGCAGGGCGATGTTGTCCAGGTGGCGCAGCGCATAACGACGCGCGGCCATCGCCGCCGCGACGGCGGCGAGAATCACCGTCACCAGCGAAGCCAGGGTCAGAAAACGTTGTGCGCGATCGATGGCCGCGTTGATCTGCTCGCCGGCATCTTCGCGGCCCCGAATGCTGGTATCCGGGCGCAGGCGCGGCTCGACACGCGTGCGAAACTCGGCAATCTGCGCGTCGCTACCGGCATACATCTGGTGCCAGGTGACGCGGCTGCCGGGCTTGACCACGCTCATCGCGGGCACATCGGCGAGGTTCACCATCACGCCCGGCGCGAGATTGACGAAGCCGATGTTCTGGTCCGGTTTGTATTGCAGGACCTGCGTGACCCGCAGCGTCAGATTGCCGATCGTCAGCGTCGCACCGACATCGATGTCGAGGCGTCCGAGCAGGCCGGGCTCCGCCCAGGCTTCGCCGCGCGCGGGAATTGCAGTGGCCGGTCGGCCGTCACCGAACAGGGTATCGGCAATGGTCAACTGCCCGCGCAGAGGGTAGCCGTCGCCGACCGCATCGACCGCTGCCAGCGCAGTCTCCTCGCCGACCAGCACCACCGTGGGAAAGGCCAGCGTCTCTGCCGTTGCCAGCCCGATCTCGCGGGCCTCGGCCAGAAAAACCGCCGGCAGCGGCGCGGCAGAACGCAGCACCAGGTCGGCCGCCAGCACCTGGCTGGCCTGCTCCTTCATCGAGGCACCGACGCGGTCGGTGAAAAAACCCACCGCCGTCATCGCGGTCACGGCCAGCACTATCGCCACCAGCAATACCGACAACTCGCCGGCGCGCAGGTCGCGCAGGAACGCCCGCCAGGCAAAGAGCGGTACCTTCAGACTCATGGCACGATTCTGCCGCCAACCAGCTGAATGGTGCGATCGCAGCGTTCAGCCAGTTCGCGCTGATGGGTGACCAGCACCAGCGTGGTGCGCGCTTCGGCATTCAGGTCGAACAGCAGCTGGCCGATACGCTCGCCAGTCGCGCTGTCGAGATTGCCGGTGGGTTCGTCGGCAAACAGCACTTCCGGCCGGGTCACGAAGGCCCGGGCAATGGCCACACGCTGCTGCTCGCCGCCGGAGAGCTGGCGCGGATAGTGGCCGAGGCGGGCGCCGAGGCCGATATTGGCCAGCGTCTCGCGCGCCAGCGCCGCCGCCTTCGCTTCGCCCGCCAGCTCGAGGGGCAACATCACGTTTTCCAGTGCGCTAAGCGATTGCAGCAGATGAAAGGACTGGAACACGAAGCCCACCCGCTGCGCACGCAGTGCAGCCCGGCCATCTTCATTCAGGGCGGTGAGCTCAGTCCCGCACAACCAGACCTTGCCGCGGGTCGGGCGATCGAGGCCGGCCAGCAGCGCCAGCAGCGTGGTCTTGCCGGCGCCCGAGGGGCCGACCAGCGCTACCGATTCACCCCGCGCAATGTCGAGGTTGATGCCATCGAGGATGGTCAGCGTCCCTTCCGGACTGCTAACCTCTTTCGCCAGTCCCTCTGCACGCAATACGGCATCACTGTCCATGCGCTCCGCCATTCAAAAAAACCGGTTGTTCCTGTGCCAGGCGCTGCTTGCCATTCTGGCATTGATGCTATTCGTGCCGGTCACCCAGGCAGATGCCGGCAAGCCAACCGTACTGGTGGTCGGCGACAGCCTCAGCGCAGGCTACGGCATGAGCGAGCAGGAGTCGTGGGTAGCGCTGCTCCGCGACCGGCTGGCAGCCGAAGGGTACGGTTATGCCGTGGTCAACGCCAGCCTCACCGGCGATACCACCGGCAGCGGACTCAAGCGGCTGCCGCGCACGCTGGCACTCCATCGTCCGGCCATCGTCATCATCGAGCTCGGCGGCAACGACGGCCTGCGCGGCATACCCATCAAGGTGATGCGCAGCAACCTGGCGGAGATGATCGAGCTGAGCCGTGCCGCCGGCGCCGAGGTGATCCTCGCCGGCATGCAGATACCCACCAACTATGGCAGCAGCTACACGCAAGCCTTCACGGCTGTCTATCCCGAGCTGGCCAAACAGTACCGGGTGGACCTGGTGGAGTTTTTCCTCGAGAGCGTCGCGCTGGACCTGGAGCTGATCCAGCCCGATGGCATACATCCGACAGCCGAAGCACAGCCGCTGCTGCTCGAAAACGTCTGGCCGGTGCTGGAGAAGAAACTCAGAAAAAAGGTGCCGGATTTATTTTCCAGCACCGTCGAGAAATAAATCCGGCACCTTTTCCTCTTTTCCGCGCCGGATTTATTTGTCGGAACGGACCGAGACCCTGCCGGTGTGAACCACCGGGGGGTCAGGCCTCACTCGCGTTGTGCCTCGAAGTGCCAATCCCAGCGGCCCCCGTCGACGACGATGAACAGGCCGTTGATGGCATCGCCGGACCCGCCGACCACGTAGGCCGGGTCCTGCTCGCCCGGGAACCACATACCGGCTTCCCGCGGCTCCCGGACAGTCGTGAAACCGCCGCTGCCGTCCGGACAGACGATGGTCTGGGTCACGATGCCGCTCGCCAACCCGAAGCCGGTGTAAGCGCGATGAAGTGGCCCGGCGGTGTAGTCATTGAAGGTGAGCAAGAACCTCTGGTAGGCCGGGTCCGTATCGATCGCCACCGTGCCCGATCCCGAGTGCGTGCAGCCACCGGAGTCGGTTCCGGAAATGTGCCACTCGACCGTCCCGCTCGCCTCGAAGTAGGTTGAGAGCGGTATCGGCGTCCAGGTTACGTTCGCATGCAGCGTCTCCGTGACACCGTCCACCGCGGACCGGTAATCCGCAAAGCCCACCCACCGGAAGCACGCCATGTTCGACAACCAGAAAGTCGGCGGCTGATCGGGCGGCATCAGTTTGCCGTTCCCGGGCGGCGTGACCTGGTGCTCGGCGTTGCTGAAGATCAGCACCAGTTCCTCGATGCGCTCGCTCTGCCGGTCCCGACAAAAGTGCCGTTGCCCGACGTTGGTCCAGTCTTCCGGCGCCGGCTTCCAGATCCCACCGACCTTGACGAGGGCCTCAACCTTCGCCTTGTCGCGAGCCGGATCGGACCAGTCGTACGCCACGAACCGGGTGCCGAGTAGCGGGTCCACCTCCTCCTCTTTGAGGTCCCAGGTGTAGCCGTTGTTGAAGATCACGGTGCGCACCGCGTCGTCGTCGAAGACCCAGTGGTAGTAGTTCGCCGAAAGCATCGCCTGGCCATCGGTCTTCAGGCGGGTGAAGGGGACCCTAGTGTCGGGCTGCCCACCGAGGCCCGCCGACTCTGCCCCGTTCCAGCGCGGGACGCGCCACGGCATGTTCGTCAGGTCGCCCGAGGTGTACGCGAGGTTGTCCCAGTCACGGTAGTAGCGGATCGCGTCGCGGTTCCAGTTGTAGAGCGCGAATTCGGGCCACTGGTCCTTGAAGCCACCGGGTATGGCCTTGTCGACAGCGTCGCGGCTGTCGTACTGCATGGTGTTGTTCCAGATCGTCGCAACAAGCGCAGGGACGTAGCGGCGCGCCAGGTAGAAGGGGAAGAGATAGTCGCCATAGCCGTAGCCTTTGCCGAGCTCGGAATCCGTGCGGATAAGGTAGTCGTCCGCCCAGAAATGTTCGTAGTTCTCTGCCGGGTAGACGAAGTCCATGGCCCAGTTCGCGGTAGCCTCGCCCAGCCAATCGTAGTCGCTGCAGGCATGCGCCACATCGTAGGTGAACTGGATCGCATGCATCAGCTCATGCGCCACGGCCGAGGGCAGGTGGCGCGGCTTGGTCGGGTCGATGCCGATATATACCGGCCGGGCGTCGCAACCGAAAGGGTACGCGACAGTGAGACCTATCGTGCCGCCGGTGAACCTGAGCACGTAGATGTCGAGCAGCCCATCGCCGCCGTTGCCGCTCTCGAGCAGGTCCGACAGCGGCGCACGGCCCATGAGCGTCGTGAGCTCGCCCCAGATCTTGGCCTCGACTGCGTTGAGGATCGTGTTCGCGTAGGTCTGGTCTGCGGGGTAAGTCGTGCGCCACCATACGCGCACATGGCCGCCCGCCTGGCTGACATTGGACCAGATGTCGTCCGGGCACCCGGGGCACGGGATGGCGGACGGTTTCGCGCGGCCCGCAGCCTCGATGCGCGGCGCAGCGGCAGCGGCGGCCTCGCCCCGCCGCCACCAGCTCCCCTCGTAGGGGGGCGCGATCGTGAAGGGCTCGAGGATCGCGCGATTCTCCGCAGACAGCGTCGCGAGCCGGTCAGCCACCTCGCCCATGACCATGCTGTCGAACACATTGGAGTCGTCGCCCCGGTACTGCGCGGGCAGCCGCGGGTCGCCGAAAACCGCGTAGACGCGGTAAACCAGTGCCGTTTCATCGTCGATCTCGCCGTCGGCGAGCGCCTTCGCGATCTTTTGCTCGCTGGTGGGCGGCACATAGGGCGTGCCGGCGATGATGATAGTCAGGTTGGCATCGGCGACCGGGGCGCTGCGGTCCTGACGGATGGTGAAAGTGTCGGTGCTCGTCGCCGAGGCGCCAACCGCGATGTCGCCAAAGCTGAGTGACGCGTCCGTGACGACTGTGGTCGCGGCCTGGCTGGTAACCGTCGCAGTGACCGCCTGCAGCGGCACAGTACCCGTGTTCGTGACCTTGACTGTGTAGGTGTAGTCGAAGAATGTGCGCCCGGCGCGCTGACTGCCGACGAGCGTATAGGTCCCGTTCGTGAAGCCATCGATGCCGGCAGTGAACATCGCGATGGTCGGGGACGAGGATTCGTCGCTGTCGCCCCCGCCCGCGGGCGCCCCTCCGCCAGTCGACGAGGCGCCACCACCGCCGCAGCCAACGATTACGACGGCGCCCAGCGATAACCACGCTGTGCGCCAGCGGCTCATGCGAATCGCCGCCAACCGCGCCGCCACACCAGTGGAAGCGCTGTCGCGAGGAGCCAGCCCGTCGCTGGGACAGGTACCGCCGTGGTCGTACCGCTCGACAAAACCACAAAGGTGTGCGGATCGACGATCTCGAAGCTTTGCGCGCCGGGCGTGCCGGCAGCGAGGTAGTCGAAGGTCACGGCAAAGCCGCCGAGGCTCGCCCCGGGAGCGATGCCGGCGGCGAGCGCCAGCGAATCGAAGTAGCCGTCATCGGGGATGTCCGCGTCAGGCTCCGCGACCAACGAATCCCAGTTCGCGGGCGGCGGCAATACGACGGCCAGATTGGCGTACGCGCCGAGTGCGAAATAGACGGTGAATTCCTCGATCGGACTGTCTGCCGCAGCGTTGGCGACAACGTAGTCGTAACGCCAGCGCCCACTGCCCTGATCCGTTGCCGTGTATGCAATCGTCGCCGCCGCTGCACTGTTGGCCAGCAGGGCAACCAGACAACCGATGAACACGCAGACCGGAACCGCGGCGACTGCTCTAACCAGCAGGGCCAACAGGCCGTTGAGGTAACTCAGTGGGTGCATGCCGACCCCCCGCGTAGCGGACCCATCTATGGGCCTTCTTTGGATCCCACCCTACGCTCCCGTCAGCTGCATCACAAGCGTCTTCCTGGTGGCACGGCCTTGTTTTACTTAATGCCATAGAGCCCGCCAAGCCGCCAAAAACCGCTGCGCGTGCGCCGAACACTGGACCGCTCCTCCCTTGCCACGTAAAGTAAGGATTCCTTACTTTTCCGATAAGGCACTATCATGCTTGCCAAACTTACCTCGAAGAACCAGCTGACCTTGCCCAAGAGCATCACTGCCGCGGTCGGTACGGCGGAATACTTTGATGTCGAAGCCAGCAACGGCCGCATCGTGCTCACGCCGGTGCGCATCCAGCGCGGCGATGCGGTACGCGCCAAGCTTGCCGAACTCGATCTGGGGGAGCAGGACATTGCCGATGCCGTGGCGTGGGCGCGGCAGGCGCCAGCGGCCAAGACCACGCGCAAGAAATGAAGCGCCCACCGCGGGTGGTGATCGACACCAACCTGGTGCTGTCGGCGCTGGTGTTCGCGGGCGGCCGGCTCGCGCCTCTGCGGCTGGCGTGGCAGGGTCAGCA
>JAUPLK010000218.1 GCA_030836925.1 Pseudomonadota bacterium | reverse complement strand
TTACCATCTGGTTGCCCCTGCATGAGCCGACACCGTGACGTCGGCGGCATGATGGAGCGGGTCGGTAGGCTATGATTGCGGCAATTCGTGTCACCTTTGATCCTGGCTGGCGTCGTGCGCCGCAGGTTTTCGGTTTGCAGTGGAGAGATCTTTGACAGAGCAGCGCAGGAAGCTTCTTGTGGTCGAGGACGACCCTGGCCTGCAGAGCCAGCTCAAGTGGTGCTTCACCGATTACGAGGTCCTGGTTGCCGAAGACCGTGCCAGTGCGCTGGCCCAGTTGCGCCGTCATGAGCCGCCGGTCGTGCTGCAGGATCTCGGTCTGCCACCGGATGCCGAAGGGGTGAGCGAGGGCATCGCCACGCTGGAGGAGATCCTGGCGCTGGTCCCTGCGACCAAGGTGATCGTGGTCACCGGCCATGGCGACCAGCAGAACGCGGTGCGCTCGGTGGCCATCGGCGCCTATGATTTTTACCAGAAGCCGGTCGACACCGATACGCTGCAGTTGATCGTCGATCGTGCCTATCACATCCACGAACTGGAACGGCAGAACCAGCAGCTGCTGCAGAAACGCGGCATGTCACCGCTCGATGGCATCGTTGCGGCCAGCGAGCCGATGCTGCAGGTCTGCCGCATTGTCGAAAAAGTTGCGCCCACCAATGCCACTACGCTGTTGCTGGGCGAAAGCGGTACCGGCAAGGAGGTGCTGGCCCGCGCCCTGCATTCACTGAGTCCGCGGGTTGGCAAGGGCTTCGTTGCCATCAACTGCGCGGCCATTCCGGAAAACCTGCTCGAGAGTGAACTGTTCGGCTACGAGCGCGGTGCGTTTACCGGCGCCGTGCGCCAGACACCTGGCAAGATCGAGCATGCCGATGGCGGTACGCTGTTTCTCGACGAGATCGGCGACATGCCGCTGCCGCTGCAGGCAAAGCTGTTGCGCTTCCTGCAGGAACGGGTGGTGGAGCGGGTCGGTGGCCGCGAAGAGATCCCGGTGGATGTGCGCGTGGTCTGTGCCACCAACCAGAATCTCGAGGTCGCGATCCGCGAGAACCGCTTCCGTGAAGATCTCTATTACCGCATCAGCGAAATCACCATCCGCATACCGCCATTGCGCGAGCGGCATGGCGGTTGCCGGCTGTTGCTGGCGCGGACCCTGCTGGAGCGCTTCGCGGTGCAATACCACCGGCAGTTCCGCGGTTTCAGTCCGGATGGACAGAATGCGGTGGAAAACTACTCGTGGCCGGGGAACGTCCGCGAAATGGAGAACAAGATCAAGGGTGCGGTCATCATGGCCGAAGGGCGCCACATCACGGCAGCAGATCTGGGTCTTGCGGCTGATGGTGAGCAGACGCCCAGCCTGAACCTGCGCGAGGTGCGCAAGGAAGCCGAGAGCCGCGCGATCAACAGTGCGCTGGCCTATGCGGCCGGCAACATCTCCAAAGCCGCGCAGCTACTCGGTATCACACGACCGACGCTCTACGACATGCTCGACAAGTACGCGATCCAGTACGACAAGGATCACTGAACCGGCTGCGCCGACGTCGCTCTGCGGGCCGTCACTCGGCGGGTTGCGTGAGCAGGCGCTGTTCCCAGCGCAGTGCAGTGCCGACGATGACATCAAGATCATCAAAGCGTGGTTTCCATCCGAGTGCCGAGCGGATGCGGTCCGCCGCCGCTATCAGTGTCGGTGGGTCACCGGCGCGGCGTGGTTCTTCCTTCTTCACGAGCGTGACGCCGCTGCTGCGTTCCACCGCCGCGAGCACTTCGCGCACGCTGTAACCGTGTCCGTATCCGCAGTTCAGGACCGCGGACTTCCCGCCGTCGCGGAGATAGCGCAGCGCGTCCAGGTGTGCCGTGGCCAGGTCCTCGACATGGATATAGTCGCGTATGCCCGTGCCGTCCGGCGTGGGGTAGTCGGTTCCATATATCGACACATGCGGCCGCTTGCCGACCGCCGCTTCACAGGCCACCTTGGTCAGCAGGGTGGCCTTGCGCGTCGACTGGCCGATCCGGCCGCCCGGGTCGGCACCCGCAACGTTGAAATAACGCAATGAGACGTGGCGCATCGGATGGGCCAGGTCGATATCCCGCAGCATCCACTCGCTCATCAGCTTGGAACTGCCGTAGGGATTGATCGGCGCGGTCGGCGTGTCTTCGGCGGCAATGCCGTTGGCCGGTATGCCATAGACCGCAGCGGTCGACGAGAAGATGAAGTTGCTTACGCCGGCGCGCACGGCGCATTCAAGCAGGTTGCGGGTGGCGCAGGTGTTGTTGCCGTAATACTTCAGCGGGTCGCTGACCGACTCGGGCACGATGGTGTGTGCGGCAAAATGCAGAATGGTGGTGACCTTGTGCGCTGCCAGCAGGGCGGTCACCAGATCCCGGTCGCCGGTGTTGCCGGTGACCAGCAGGCCCTCGGGTACGGCCGAACGAAACCCCGTGGACAGGTCATCCAGCACCACGACCTGCTCACCGGCGTCGCACAGTTGCCGGACCACATGACTGCCGATGTATCCGGCGCCGCCGCTGACCAGGACGGTATCTCTGGTGCTGCTGGAACTGCTCATGACAGAATCCCGAAATGAAGATATCAGCGCGCGATTATACAGCCGGGACTCATGCAGGACGTTGATCCCTGGCGCATTTCAGTGGCGCCCATGATGGACTGCACCGACCGGCATGGCCGGTATTTTCTGCGCTTGCTCAGTCCTCATGTGCGTCTGTATACGGAGATGGTGACGGCAGCGGCGATCGTGCGCGGCGATCCCGACCGCCTGCTGCGCTTTTCGCCGGCGGAGCATCCCCTGGCCTTGCAGCTCGGTGGCAGTGATCCGGAACTGCTGGTCGCTGCGGTCCTCAAGGCGGGCGTCTACGGTTATGACGAAATCAATCTGAATGCCGGTTGTCCAAGTCCGCGGGTATCGGAAGGCTCGTTCGGTGCCTGCCTGATGGCCGATCCTGAACTGGTCGGCCGTTGCATCAGCGCGATGCGGGCGGCAACTGACCTGCCGGTTACCGTAAAGACCCGGATCGGCATCGATGATCGCGACGACTATGGCTTCCTTTGTGCCTTTGTTGCCCGCGTGGCCGCTGCCGGATGCGGGACCTTTGTCGTGCATGCGCGCAAGGCCCTGCTCAGCGGCTTGTCGCCCAGGGAAAACCGCGAAATCCCGCCCTTGCTTTATGCCACCGTCTATCGGCTCAAGGCGGATTTCCCGGCATTGCGCATCATCCTGAATGGCGGCATCGATACGCTCACCGCCGTCGGGGCGCACCTTGCTGCCGGTGTCGATGGCGTGATGGTCGGCCGCAAGGCCTATGCAGATCCCTACTGGCTGACCGACGTCGAGTCGGCGTTCCTTGACCGGACCTGCACGTGGCAGCGGCCGTCACGGGCTGCCATCGTCAGGGCGATGGCCGACTACGCGGAGCAGGAAATGCGCGAGGGTGTCCGCCTGCACCACATCACCCGTCACATGCTGGGCCTGTATCATGGGCGGCCGGGCGCGCGGGCCTGGCGTCGTTTCCTCAGTACCCGGGTCGGTTCGGCTGATGCGGGCCCGGAGCTGCTGCTTGAGTCCTTGCAGATGGTGGCCGGCGAAGATGCCGGTTTTTGACAGACAGGAGTTGAATGCGGATGGCTGAACGCAGAAACAAGGGCAAGCAGACGATTGCCCAGCAGGCAGACCTGCACGAGTACTACGAGAAGGCCGTGCAGTGTGCCGAATCTGAATGCGAGTTCGTGGTGGACACGTTCCGGCAGATCCGCGGCCGGTCGCCGCAGAGTCTGCGTGAGGATTTCTGTGGCACGGCCA
>JAUPLK010000217.1 GCA_030836925.1 Pseudomonadota bacterium | reverse complement strand
GGCCAGCTGACCGTGTTCCTGGTGCAGGGTGAACAACCGGTCCCCATCAAGACGGGGCAGGTGCTGCCCGGCAACTGGCGGGTGGACAAAATCACGGAGGGGACAGTGGTGTTCACCTACCTGCCTCTCGACATGCAATCGACTCTGGGAATCACGCCATGAACAAGGCTTTATTGACTGTCACGATCGCCCTGGCACTTGCCGGCTGCGCAAGCGATGCGGCCTACCGCGAAGGCGAACGCCTGCTGGCCGAGGGGCAGACCGAAGCGGGGCTGGCCCAGTTGGAGCAGGCTGTGAGGGACGAACCAAAAAATGTGCAGTACCGTACCGCTTACATCCAGGCGCGTGAAGCGCAACTGGTTCGCCTGTTTGCCGAGGCGGACGCAGCCATGCAGGCAGGGCGCGACGATATAGCCGAGGCTCGCTATCGCGATGCCCTCAAGCTGGATGCCGACAATCCCCGTGCGCGTGCCGGGCTGGTAGCGATCGCGACCTTGCGCAGCAATCGTGAGTTGCTGAAGGACGCAGGCAATGCACTGAAGCAAGGCGAGGCGGAAAAGGCGCGCAACCTGCTGCGCACCGTGCTGGCACGCGAGCCGGCCAATGTCGATGCGCTGGCGCTGATGAAGCAGGCAGAAGAAAAAACCGGCAAGCCCCAGGGCGCAGAATTTTCCAAGCTGGCCGAGATCTACCGGCGCCCGGTGACGTTGCAGTTTCGCGATGCCCCGATCCGCAGCATCTTCGATGCGCTGTCGCGGCAGTCAGGCCTCAATTTCGTGTTCGACAAGGATGTGCGCACCGACACGCGCCTGACCATTTTTGCCAGCGATACCCCCATCGTCGATGCGCTGGACATGATGCTCAAAACCGGCCAGCTGGCAAAGAAGGTGCTGAGCAACAACACCCTGCTGATCTACCCCGCCCTGCCCGCCAAGCTGAAGGAATATCAGGACCTGGTGGTCAAGGGGTTTTTCCTCTCCAACACCGACGTCAAGCAGGTCGTTAACCTGGTCCGCAGCATGGCGAAGACCCGCGACGTCTACATCGACGAGAAGCTGAACCTGCTCGTGATCCGTGACACGCCGGAGGCGGTGAGGCTGGTGGAAAAACTGGTGTTTCTGGCCGATCGCCCCGAGCCGGAAGTGATGCTGGAAGTCGAGATTTTGGAAGTGAAGCGCACCCGTTTGCAGGAGTTGGGTATCCAGTATCCGAACCAGTTCACCGTGCTGACGCCGGAAGTCATTCCCGGGACGACGCTGGTCGATGGCGTGCTGGTGACGGACCCCACGGCCCGCAGCGTGCTCACGATCGAATCGCTGAAAAACATTACCAGCAGCGATATCGCAGTGTCGCCCAACCCCGTGCTCAACGTGCGCAAGGACACCGGCGACGTCAGCATCCTCGCCAACCCGCGTATCCGGGTGAAGAACAAGGAGAAGGCCAAGATCCACATCGGCGACAAGGTGCCAGTGATCACATCCAACGTGACCTCGACCGGCGTCACATCCGAGTCGGTGTCCTACCTCGATGTCGGCATCAAGGTCGACTTCGAGCCGCAGGTTCATCTCGAAGGCGAAGTCGGCATCAAGGTGGGGCTGGAGGTGTCCAACATCGTGCAGCAGGTCAAGACTTCCACCGGAACCCTGGTCTACCAGCTCGGCAGCCGCAACGCCAACACAGTGCTGCGCCTGAAGGACGGCGAAACCCAGGTGCTGGCCGGCCTGATCGCCGACGAGGACCGCACCGGCGCCAGCAAGGTGCCGGGGCTGGGCGACCTGCCCCTGTTGGGCCGGCTGTTCGCCAACCAGCGCGATGAACTCAACAAGACCGAGATCGTGCTGTTGATTACGCCGCGCATCATTCGCAATATTGAGCGGCCGCAACTGGCGGATTCGGAATTCTTTGGCGGCACCGAAAGCGCTGCGTCCGATCAGTCGATGCAGTTGCGTTCCATCCCGGGCATGGCACCCGTCCGGCCAGTGGGGCAGACGGTCGCGCCGGTGATTCCGGGTGTTCCAGGTGTTTCGGGAGTTCCAGGTGTTCCAGGTGTTCCGGCAGCACCTGTAGATCCGACGTTACCGAGAGGGCCGTCAGAATCCGTGACGGAGCCCAGCCCGCAACCGGAAGACGGCCAGCCTCAGCAACCCGTTGACCCGGAATGAATCATTGCCAGTGCGCCCGCCAGCCCGGGTTCACGCTGATCGAACTGGTCATCACGGTGGCCATTGTCGGCGTGCTTGCCCTGATGGCTACGCCGCTCATGGAGGTGACCGCCCAGCGCCACAGGGAAACGGAGCTTCGGCTTGCCCTGCGCCAGATCCGCGGGGCCATCGACGCCTATCACCAGGCCGTGCGGGAAAAGCGGATCGAGTCGCCGGCCGACGCTTCGGGTTATCCGCCGGATCTGCAAAGCCTGGTGGCGGGGGTGCCCGACATCACTCGACCCGAGGGTTCGAAAATTTATTTTCTGCGGCGGCTGCCGCGCGATCCGATGAACCCGGACACCACACTGTCGCCGGCCGAAACCTGGGGTACGCGCAGCTATGCCAGCCCGCCGGATGCCCCCGCGACGGGCGAGGACGTGTACGACGTGTATTCGCTGTCCGATGGCGTGGGGCTGAACGGCGTGCCCTACCGGGAGCTATGACATGCGGTTTATGAATAGCCGGCGCGGATTCACCCTGATCGAGCTGCTGGTGGTGCTGGCGATCGTCGCCACGTTGCTGACCCTCGCGGTGCCGCGCTATTTCCAGCATGTGGAGCGCTCGAAGGAAGCGGTCCTGCGCGAGAACCTGGCCACCATGCGCGACGCCATCGATCAGTACCATGCCGATGTCGGCACCTGGCCGCCGACGCTGGAAAGCCTAGCTGAGAAGCGCTATCTGCGGGTGCTGCCAAGCGACCCGATCACCGAGCGGTCGGATACCTGGCAGATCGTGCCGCCGCCGGATGGTGAGACCGGGGTCTACGATATCCAGAGCGGGGCCGAGGGAACGGGACTCAATGGTCAGGCCTACGCCGACTGGTAGTCGAATGCACGGCCGGCAGCAGGACGGTTTTACCCTGCTGGGCCTGCTGTTCCTCGTGGCGGGACTGGGGGTGGCCATGGCGGCGCTCGGTACTGTCTGGCACACCGCAGCCCAGCGCGAGAAGGAGCGCGACCTGCTGTTTTTCGGCGACCAGTACCGCCTGGCCATCGAATCCTTCTGGACAATCCCCCTGCCGGTCGGCACGCCCAGACGGCTGCCGCAGAACCTTGGCGAACTGCTGGAAGATCCGCGTTTTCCCGATACGGTGCGGCACCTGCGCCGGGCCTATCGCGATCCGATGACTGGTGGAGAATGGGAGTTGCTGAAAGGCCCTGACGGCGGAATTGTCGGGGTGACCAGCCTGTCCGAAGACACGCCATTGAAGCAGGCGAATTTTCCATTAGCCTATGTCCAGTTCGGGGAGGCGGGAAGCTACCGTGACTGGGTATTCCGTTTCGATGTCGAAAAGGCTGCGCAGGAAGCCGGGCAGGCGGCAAAAACTACGCCAACGGGTTCGATGCCGTCCGGCGCGAATGCCACGGGCGGAAAACCCGGAGCCCCCGAATGAGGCAGTGAAAAGCCCGTCATTGCCGGGGCTTCGTCCAATAGCCCGGGACGGTGAAAAATCCTGTCATGGGCATCCGGGATTTCATGCTGCCTGTCAGTTCAGTCCGTAGCGCTTGAGCTTGCGATAAAGCGTGCGCTCGGTGATGCCGAGGACGCTTGCCACGCGATTGCGATGGCCATTATGTTCATTGAGCAGGGCGGATATGCGGTTACGTTCAA
>JAUPLK010000216.1 GCA_030836925.1 Pseudomonadota bacterium | reverse complement strand
GCCTGCCTTCTTCGACTTCTTCACCGCTGTTTTTCCCGGCACGAAGCGCGCCTGGAACACCGGCTGTCTGGGCGCTTCCAGACCGGTTTCCTTCATGCAGGCCTTCTTCAGCTCCGGAATCGTGCCGCCGAAGTCGAAGAGCTTGGGCTTGCCGCGCTTCTTCGACAGCTTGGCCCGCAACGCCAGCGTCGCCTTCTCGTCCACGCTGCCGTTGGACTTGATCACCACGCCATAGCGCTTGGCGCCCTCGCGCGAGACCAGCCCGGCTTCGACGTCGAACGCGACCTGTTCGGCCGGCCGCTTGAAGGGATCACCCCAGCCGCCACCGCCCCAGGTATCGAAGTACAGCAACTCACCTTCGAAGACCGGAATCCGGTCGCACTTGGAAGGCAGCAGCACTTTCTTGCCGTTCTTGCGGATCAGGGTCTTGCGGCTACGTGCGCCAGGCAGGCCACCCGTGACGCCCCAGGGGTAGGTCAGCCAGCGATCGTCGTGGATCGAGATCTGGCCATCTTCGAGGAAACGGTAGGCAACGCGCAGCGCATTGCCGCCGCGATGCAGGCCGGCACCACCGCTGTCGGCGATGGTTTCGTAGGCCTCGATCCGCAGCGGGAAATAGCTCTCCAGAAACTCGTTGGGGACGTTGGTGAAATTCGGCCACAGCGAGTGTCCGTCGGGCCCGTCACCGGAAGGTTTGCCTGGAATGCCGCCAAAACCGATGGTGAACAGCTGATACCACTCGCCACTCTTCCGATAACCCGAATACATGAGGTGCGGGCTGTCGGAGAAGCCGGCTGCACACAGGAAATCGGGATTACCCTGCCCGAGCAGACCACCGAGGATATCGAAGATGCGGCCCAGCGCATGCGTACGGCATGACAGTGCGGCCGGTGCGCGCGGCTTGAGCAGCGTACCCTCCGGAATCCGCACTTCCATCAGGTCGTAGAAGCCGTCGTTGAACATGATCTGCGGGTCAAAGACCATGATCATGTAGACGCCGCAGAACATCTTGAACATCTCTTCGTTGAGAAGGAAGTTCACGGAACCGGTCGACTGCGGATCGGTACCTTCGAAATCGAAGATGACCTTGTTTCCCTCGCGCCACATCGCGCACTTGATCTTGTAGGGGCCCATGCCCATGCCGTCGTCGCACAGGTAGTCCTCGAAGTACTGCGGCTTGGTCGGCACGGTTTCCTTGATGAGCCGGCTCATGGCGCGCTTGTTGCGGTCGAGCAGCTCCTCGAGGGCCGAATAGAACAGATCGTCACTGAAGCGGTTGGCGATCTCGATGACGCGCTTCTCGGCCGTGCGGATCGCCGCCACGATGGCGTGGAAGTCGCTGCGGTTCCACTGCGGCATGCGGCAGTTGTGCAGTATCAGGTTGAGGAGATCCTCCTGCAGCACGTCCTTCTTGTAGATCTTCATCGGCGGAACGCGGATGCCTTCCTCGAAGATCGACTGTGCATCGGTGGGCATGCTGCCCGGCACCTTGCCGCCGATATCGGTCATGTGGCCGAACATGGCAGCGTAGGCCAGCAGTCGTCCATCCTTGAAGATCGGCCGCAGCAGCAGCCAGTCGTTCGAGTGGCTGACCGCACCATTGCAGGTGTAGGGATCCGTCGTGAGGAACATGTCGCCCTCTTCGATGGTCCCGTCATACGCGGCCTTGAAGCCGTAGATGAAGCTGCCGAACTGGCCGACGACCATCTTGCCGTCGACGTTGGCGATCATCGGGAATTCGTCATGCTGCTCACGAATGCCGGGCGACATGGCTGTGCGGAACAGCACGGCATCCATTTCCCAGCGTGCGTTGAGCATGCTGTTCTCGATGATATCGAGCGAAATCGGATCGACGTCCACTCGCTTGAACGGCCGCGGCTTGGTTTCAACAATTCTGGCTGGCATCTGGTTTGCTCCTGCGCTCTGGGCTGACTGGGGCTGAAGGTTGATCAGGTGGCTGGGGTGATGAGGATGTTGCCCCAGTCATCCACCCTGCCCTGGTGCCCCGGGAGAATAAGGGTCGTCGAATCCATTTCAAGGACGATCGCAGGTCCGTTGACAACGTTTCCGGACCGCAGCTTCGAACGGTCGTAAAGCGTGGCGTCCTGATCCCTGCCCTCGACGAAGATCCTGAGTTTTGCAGTCGCGGCTGCCGATGGACTCTCGCCGCCCTTCGTCGCCTTCGGGGCACGCACATTGGTCGCCTGGCCCTGCGCAACAGCACGCAAATTCACCAGTTCCTTGTCATGCGGCAGGGCGAAGGTGAACAACTGCCGGTGCATCTCGTCGAAACGCTCACCGATGACATCCAGACCGCGGGCATCAAACTCCTCGATCTCGAAATCCACCGTCAGCAGCAGCCCCTGGCCGTGATAGCGGATATCAACCTGATAGCTCGCCGTCTGCTCAGACTTGGGAATGCCCTCGTTGTCCAGCGTCTTCGACGCCTGTTTGGCCAGATCGCGGAAGATTTTCGCGACTTCCTTGACCGAGGTTTCGCTGAAGCGGCGAATGAAGGTACGCGACGCGTCATCGCGCACCCGCGTGGTTGCATCACCATAGGCACACAGCACGCCCGGACCTGGCGGAATGATCACCGGCCAGGAGTTGGTGAGCTTGCCGACGGCGTTGGCATGCAGCGGACCGGCGCCGCCGAAGGCCATCAGGGCGAAATCGCGCGGATCGTAACCCTTCTCGACCGAGACCAGGCGCAAGGCGCCGTACATGTTCTCGTTGACGATATCGATGATGCCGGCGGCAGCCTGCTTGAGGCTGATGCCGAGACCATCGGCGATGCTCTGCACGGCTGCTTCGGCCAGGTCGCGCCGGATCTGCATGTCACCGCCAAGGCGCACCTCGCCACTGGGCAGATAACCGAGCACGACGTTGGCATCGGTCACGGTCGGCAGCGTGCCGCCGCGGTTGTAGGCAGCCGGACCCGGCAGCGCGCCCGCACTCTCGGGGCCGACGCGCAGCGCCTTGGTCAGCGCGGGCACCTTGGCGATGGAGCCGCCACCTGCACCGACAGTACGCACGTCGACCGACGATGCGCGCACCGTCACGTCGCCGACCGTGGTCTCGCGCCGCAGCTGTGCCTTGCCGTTTTCGACCAGGCAGACATCCGTCGAGGTGCCACCCATGTCGAAGGTGAGGATATTCTTGAAACCGGCCTGCTGTGCGACCCAGACAGCACCAGACACGCCGCCGGCAGGACCACTCATCAACAGGTTGACGGGCAGCGCCTCCGCCGCCTTGGCTGAAGCCAGACCGCCGTCCGAGCGCAGGATATGGAGTTGCACCTTGCTCATGGTCTTCTGCAGGTTCTTCTGCAGGTTGCGGACGTAGGTCTCGACCTTCGGACGCACATAGGAGTTGGCCACCGTGGTGATGGTGCGCTCGTATTCCTGCATTTCCGGAACGATGTCGGAGGACAGGGAAACCGGAATGCCGGGCAGGACTTCCCGGGCGATTTTTCCGACCCGCTGTTCATGGTCCGGATTGGCAAAAGAGTTGATCAGGGAAATCGTCAGGGCTTCGATGCCCTTCTTGCCCAGCGCCTTGAGGTCCTTGCGCAGCTTCGCCTCGTCGAGTTTCCGGACCAGTTCGCCACGGGCACCGATGCGCTCGTCGGCTTCGATGGTGAGGGCCAGGGGTGCCATCGGCAGGCTCTGGTTATAGATCACCCAGCCACCCAGACCACCCGGCACGAAAGACCGCGCGATCTGCAGAACCTGGCGGTAGCCCTTGCTGGTGACCAGACCGACCTTCGCGCCTGAACCGGTCAGCACTGTGTTGGTGGCAACCGTGGTGCCATGCATG
>JAUPLK010000215.1 GCA_030836925.1 Pseudomonadota bacterium | reverse complement strand
TCGATCGGATACAAGCCGTCGGATGCCACCTGGAAGGCAGGCACCAGAACCACGCCAAAGACCGAGAATACGCACACGGCTGCAAGAAAGGTCAGGCCGAGGTTGCGGCCAGAGGCGTGCTGCTGGAAGAAATCAGTCAATGCTGCCTTGATGGCTAATCTCCCGATGTCTGCTGGCCGGTTGCTGCAGCAGTCATGAGGCGCAGATCAAGCAGGCCTGGAGATCCGTGCAACCGGCTGGCCCAATATACCTGTGCCGGATTCAAAAAAACGGCCGGCCTTTGGGGCCGGCCGCGCTGCCTGCGGGGGGGACAGGCAGGGAGGACTCGAAACGCTTAGTTGGCCGGGGGCAATATCACTGCATCGATCACATGAATGACGCCATTGCTGGCTGCGACGTCAGCGGTCACAACCCGCGCACCGTTCACGGTCACTCCTGAGGCCGCTGCGACGATGGTTGCCGGCTGGCCCTGCAGAGTGGCCGCGCTGACAGTGCCCTTCAGGTCAGCGGACATGACCTTGCCGGGAACCACGTGATACAGGAGGATGGCCTGCAGTTTTTCCTTGTTCGCCGGTTTCAGAAGATCGTCGAGGGTTCCTGCCGGCAAGGCTGCAAAAGCCGCATCAGTGGGTGCAAATACGGTGAAGGGACCTTTGCCCTGCAAAGCACCGACGAGGTCAGCGGCCTTGATTGCCGCGACCAGGGTATTGAAAGAGCCGGCGCCAATCGCCACCGCAACAACATCACCTGGAGCGGCGGGGGCTGCAGCCGCAGCTTGTGCTGCATTGCTGACCGAGGCGTAGCCACCGATTGCAAGCAGGGCTGCCAGGGCCATGGCCTTCAGCGGGCTAGTCATCCGATCTGTGTACGTCATCATCAGTACTCCTCAGGTGCCAGGCGACCACCGCTGGCATGAACCAAAGTTCGCCCGGATCGAAGTACCGGATTCAAAACCCGGAAAGTACATTTCTCGACTGCCGGTCTGCATCGCGCCGCGGGCGTGATCGGAGGTATGCTCTGTCCGTGATCCGACAGCGGGCGGGCATATGCGCAGGCATCCGGACAGGCGGGCGTTTCTGATGGCGGCTGGACTTCTGCCGTTGGCGGGATTCTTCCGGACGGCAGCCGGTGAGGAGGATCAACTGATGAATGACAGCCACAGCGAACTGCTGCTGAGTGACTTTTCCGGCGTCGAGCCCTATGTGCTGCCCGCTGCGGGTTGGCGCGGATTCAGCGATCGCGTGATGGGCGGTGTTTCAGACGCCAGCCTCGACAAGTCGACTGTCGACGGCAGGAGCTGCCTGCGGCTCACCGGCACGGTCACCCGCGAGAGCAACGGCGGCTTCATACAGATGGCGATGTATTTCGGCAGCCGGGACGCTGAACTCGATGGCTCCGCGTACAAGGGACTGGAGATGCTGGTGTACGGCAACAACGAAAACTACAACGTGCATGTACGCACGGCAGATTGTGGCTGGTACGACGAGTCATACCGATACACGTTTTTTTCCAAACCCGAATGGCAGCAGCTGCGGATACCCTGGGCCGATTTCAAGCCCAACGGCCTCGATGTGCCGCTTGACAGCAGTCGGGTGAATCGCATTGCCATCCTCGGCTGGATGCGTGAATTCCACGCCGATATAGCCCTCGCCCGGATCGCGCTTTACACCTGAACAAGGTAGGACACCGTGTTGCCAGAACGTGACAAGCCGTCCCCGTACCGGCCCGACATCCTGATGGGGCTGGCAGCGCTGGTGATCTGCGCGGCCTTTCTCGTCCACAACATCAATGCGCTGTACATCGAGCCGAACTTTCTCGGCTTCAAGGATCCGCGCGTGGATTATGCCGACCTCGCCAAGCTCAAGAATGCGCTGGGCTCGCTGCCATGGCGTTTGTCGGGCTTCGGTCATCTGCTGAGCGGCTTCGCCTGTGTGGTGCTTGGCCTCGCCGCCCGGCAACTGTTCCGCGATTCGAGGCTGGCTGCCGGGCGCCTGCTGCTGGGCGCCGGTTTTGTCGCTGGTGTCGGTTTTCTGTTGACTGCCATCACCGATCAGGCCGGTGCCGCTGCCGTGAAGCTGCTGTCGGCGCAGAATCCGGAGCTCGAGGATGCGGCCTATCTGTCCTTGAGCATCGTGCGCATCATCTTCAACTGCCTCGCCCAGGTCGGGCTGGGCTGGTTTGCCTGGCAACTGAGCTACTGCGGCCTGCGCACGGGCATCCTGCCCAGGGCCTTCTGCTGGTTCGGTTATCTGTCGGGCTTCACCGGCCTGCTCATGGCCGTGACCTTCATCCCGACCTATCTCCTGATGGTGCTGCTCTGGTCCGGCTGGCTGGCGGTGCTCATGCTGCGCCGGGCGGTTTCGGCCGTTCAGGTGCCTTGATCGTCAGCGTGTAGAGGCTGACGAGGCCCATCACCACCGCACCGATGATCATCGGTGCCTTGTGGCCGAGTTGCGTGTAGATCTGCGTACCGACCAGTGGTCCGAGAATCGCACCCAGCGTCGTACCGGCACCGAGAAATCCGGCCGCCGCACCCTGTTCCCAGGGTTGTACGCGCAGGCTGGCGCTGCCGTTGACGCCGGGATTGGCACAGGCAAAGGACATGCCGAGCACGGCAAAGCCCAGTGCCATGACCATCGTGTTCGGCGCCAGCATGATGATCAGCAGCGCAATGACGAACAGGGGGCCGAGAACGCGCAGCAGGATGTGCGGCCGTATCTTGAAGAACTGGAACACGCCGATCTGCGCTACCACGATCATCGCGGCCATGCTGACCAGCATGATGCTAGCGGTGCGCACCAGTTGCTTGGCATCGTGGATGCCGAACTCGTCCTGCAGGTAGAAGCTGAGGATCAGCTGCAGTCCCATGAAGGTGATGAAAAAACAGAACCAGATGATGATGAATGGCCGCAGGCGCGGGTCAGATACCTTCAGCGCAACCTTTGGCTTGGTTCTGTTGATGTGACTGGTGGTTCCCGGCAGCAGGAAGTAGCTCACCGCTGCGCCGAAGAAGCCGATGGCTGCTGCGCTGTACATCGGCACGAGTTCACCGAAGTAGGCCAGCGCTGCCGCGAGAGCCGGGCCGAGCACGGAGCCGAGTCCGTTGGCACCACCGATCACCGCCATGCCCTGGCCGCGGTGCTGCACGTCGGTGATGTCCACCATGTAGGCCGTCGACGCTGGATAGATCGCCGAGGCGACCAGCCCGTAGCAGGCACGGGCGCAGGCGAACAGGACCAGCAGGCTCATGCCGGTCATCAGGCCGCTCAGGCCGAGCTGCATGATGAGGGCCACGGTCAGCGTGCCGATGGCCGCACCGATCACACCGGTGATGAACACCGGTTTGCGGCCAATGGTGTCGCTGCGCTTGCCCCAGAACGGCGCGCCAAATACCAGCGGCAGATTGGCAAGCGTCAACGCGATACCGAAGCTCTGCGGATCCCAGCCGACCCGGCGCACCAGCGGTGCGATGATCACGAAGGTCAATGATTGCCCGATGGCGAACAGCATCACGCCGAAGCCGAGCAGCAGCCTGGCCTTCAGCGGGCCCGCGCCTGGTGTATCCGTCATTTATCAGTCCTGGGTGTGATTCCGTTCATCAACGCGGTGCTGCGGGCAGCGCGAAGGCCGTGATCTGGTCGCCTGCCTTCTGGTAGACAAAGGCATGGCCACCCGAAGCGACCACCACGAACTGCCGGCCACCGATCTCGTAACTCATGGGGATCGCAAAAGCGCCGGTCGGCAGGGTAGCACTCCACAGTTCCTTGCCGTCGCGAATATCGAAAGCACGCAACCGGTCATCGCCGGTGGCACCGATGAACAC
>JAUPLK010000214.1 GCA_030836925.1 Pseudomonadota bacterium | reverse complement strand
TACGCCGCACAGGTGTCGCTGACGGAGACCAGCGCAAAGGGCCTCGACGAGGCCTTTTCCCGGGCACTGGCCGCGGTGCTGATCAAGTTGACGGGGCAGCGCAGTCTGCCGGCCGATCCGGTCGTGGGGGAGATGATCGGCAAGGCGGCCCCGCTGGTCAGCCAGTATCAGGTTGCCGATGGCGGCACGCTGCGCGTGCAGTTCGATCGCCAGGCATTGCGCCGTCGCATGGATGCCGCAAACCTGCCGGTGTGGCCGGATGAGCGGCCGGCGACGCTGATTGTGCTGGTGGATCCGGCCGCACCGGCCGATGCTGCGCGTGTACCGGCACCCGACGCACCCGTCACTGACGCGCAGCTCGTGCTGGATACCGCATCCAGCCGCGGCCTGCCGGTTGCCCTGCTGGAAGCGCCGGACGGCGCAGCAGGTGCTGCCGGGGATTCCTTGCAGCTTGCGCAGGCCGAGGCGGCTCGAGTGGGCGCCGACCTGGTACTGATCGGACGTCGGGCACCCGTATCGGGCAGCGCTGCCTGGCGCTGGACCCTGCAAGACGGTGCGGAGCGCAGCGAGTGGCAGGGGGATGCCACGCAGGGCGTGCACCGTCTCGCCGATCAGCTGGCGGCCCGCTATGCCGTTGCGGCAGCGGCGAGCAGCCGGCTGCGACTCGAAGTTCAAGGCGTCGGCAGTTTTGCCGATTACGGCCGCCTGCAGGATTATCTGCGCAGCGTCGGCGTGATCGAGAGCCTGGCCATGAGCAGCCTGCGCGGTGACAGCATCGTCTACGAGCTGGTCGTGCGTGGCAGTGCCGACCAGTTGCGTGATGCGCTGGCACTGAAGACCGTGCTGCTGCCGGTTGCACCGGCCGATGGCGTTGCGGTCAGCACGGCTGATCTCGTTTACCGGATCAGCAGCGCGCCCTGACCGGCATGGCCGATTCCATCGAGCGCAGGCGTTTTTTCCGGGCGGCCGATATTCCCAACCTGATCTGCGTCGCGCGGATCGTGCTGGTCTGGCCGATCGTCAATGCGTTGATCGACAGCCGCTATCTGCTCGCGCTGGGGCTGATCCTGCTGGCCGGCATCTCGGACGGCCTCGACGGCTTCCTGGCCAAGCATTTCAGCTGGCAGAGCCGGCTGGGTGGCTTGCTGGACCCGCTGGCTGACAAGCTGCTGCTGGTTTCGGTTTTCGTGGTCCTGTCGATGACCGGACTGGTGCCCGTGTGGCTGACCGCCGTGGTCATCATCCGCGATTTGGTGATCGTCAGCGGCGGTGTGGTGTACCAGTGGCTGGTCGAGCCGGTGCAGCCGGAGCCCTCGGTGGCGAGCAAGATCAATACCGGCATGCAGTTGCTCTATGTGCTGGCCGTCATCAGCCACCACACGGCCGGCATGCCACCGCCGGAATTACTGATCCTCGCCGGTGCCGGCGTCTTCGTCACCTCGACTGTCAGCGGACTCGATTACGTGGTGCGCTGGTCGGGTCGCGCCCTCCGTTCGCGGGGCTGAGCGTCATGCAGCAGCTGCCGCTCGAAGTGCGCCTGGCCGATCACGCCGTGTTCGACAGCTTTCATGCCGCAGGCAATGAACTGCTGCTGCACCAGCTGCGCAGTGCCGCGACATTGCCCGGGCAGCCGCCGCTGTGGTTGTGGGCGCCATCCGGGCAGGGCAAGTCGCACCTGTTGCAGGCCGCAGTGGCGCTGGCGGATGAATCCAGCCGGCGTGCCGCCTACCTGCCGCTCGATTCGTCGCCGCCGCTGCCGGCCGGTGTGCTGGAGGGCATGGGCACGCTTGCGCTGGTCTGCCTCGATGACCTGCAGGTGGTGACGGGACAACCGGAGTGGGAGCGGGCGTTGTTCCGGCTCCATGAAGAGTTGCGCAATAACGCTGGCAACCTGGTGGTCGCCAGCAGGGTGCCGCCGGCGGAAACGCCGATCGGCCTCGCAGATCTCGCCTCACGCCTGAAATCGGGCACGACCTTTCGCGTGCAGGCGCTGGACGACGAGGGACGTCTCCGGGCCCTGCAGCTGCGCGCGCGCTTCAGGGGTTTTGAACTGCCGGATGAAACCGGCCGCTACCTGCTGGCGCGGGTCGGGCGCGGCGTCGGCGAGTTGTTCCAGTTGCTCGACGAACTCGACCGTGCGGCGCTGGCCGCGCAGAAACAGCTGACGATCCCTTTCGTGCGGCAGGTGCTTGGCAGCTGAGACTCAGCCCTTCCAGCCCTGCAGGCGCAGCGCCACTTCGGCGATACGCCGACCGAGGTGCTGGGCGATGCGCGCTTCGTCGGGGGTCGGTTCCGTCTGGCTGCTGTCCGGTGCGAAATGACTCGCCCCATAGGGCCCGCCGCCGCCGCGTGTCGTCGACAGTGCGCTTTCCGAGTACGGGATGCCGACCAGCACCATGCCGTGATGCAGGAGCGGCAGCGACATGCTCAGCAGCGTGCTCTCCTGCCCACCATGCAATGAGCTGCTGGAGGTGAAGACACCCGCCGGTTTGCCGCGCAGGGTGCCGGCCAGCCAGTCACCACTGGTGCCGTCGAGAAAATACTTGAGCGCTGCCGCCATGTTGCCGAAACGCGTCGGACTGCCGAGCACCAGGCCGGCGCAGCGCTGCAGATCTTCCGCCGAGACGTAGGGTGCGCCGGCGGCCGGCACGGCTGCCGGGCGCGAGTCATGTCCCGTGCTCACCGGCGGTACCGTGCGCAGACAGGCGCTCGCGCCGGGCACTGCATTGATGCCGCGCGCCACCTGGCTGGCGAGTGCCGCAACCGAACCGTGGGTCGAGTAGTAGAGGACGAGTATCTCGCTCATCCCGGCAGGGTACAGCGAATCGCGGCGGGCTGGTATCGTGAGCGCATGACGCAACCAGTCTGTCGTCGCTTCATGGTTTCCGGCCAGGTGCAGGGCGTGTTTTTCCGCGCCAGCACTGCCCGTGTGGCCGAGCAGCTGCAGCTGCTCGGCTGGGCAAAAAATCTCCCCGATGGCCGGGTGGAAGTGCTGGCGCTCGGCAGCCCGGATGCAGTCGGGCAACTGGCGGCCTGGCTGCAGCAGGGTCCGCCGCGGGCCCGTGTGGATGCCGTCGAGAGCAGCGAACTCGACCCGCAAGATCACCGCACGCTGGCCGACTTCCGCACCGGCTGACGCCGGCGCCTACTGCTGGTACCAGCGCGAGCGCAGGCGGTCGAAGACCAGGTTGGGATATTTCTGGCTGCCGAGGCTGCCGTTGTAGCGCGCCAGCGCGCGGTTCCAGTTGCCGTCTTCGAGGTCGTAGTAATAGCGCAGGATCGTGCAACCCATGCGGATGTTGTCCTGTATGTCGAGCAGCGCATGGCCCGGCATGTCCAGTTCCTTCAGCCAGAAGCGCATGATCTGCATGAGGCCCTGGGCATTCGCCCGCGACACGGCGTAGCGCTGGAAACCGCTCTCCACGTCGATCACCGCCAGCACCATTTCCGGCGGCAGCTGCGCGCGGGTCGCTTCGCGATGCACGGCTTCGAGGATTTCGATGCGCTCGTCGGGGTCGGGCACCTTGCGCGCGAGGCGGCCGGCCATGTCGGTCAGCCAGACTTCGGCCTCGTAGCGATCGGCAAAGCTCACCGGTTCGGCGAGTGCAGCCTGCAGCCGCTGGCGCAGGGCGGGGTCGCGTTCCTGGCTGGCCGCGCTTGCCGGCAACGCGCCCGGCAGGCCGACGATCAGCAGCGCCAGCATCATGCAGGCGCTGTTTGCGGACCGCGGGCTACGGTCGGTTGAGCAGGAAGTCCACCACATCTTCAAGTGCCAACTGCTCCTCGGCGCCCGTCTGCCGGTGCCGGTATTCAGCCTTGCCGTCCTTTACGCCCCGTTCACCG
>JAUPLK010000213.1 GCA_030836925.1 Pseudomonadota bacterium | reverse complement strand
CCAAAACCCAGCGCGCTGCCTGTCTCATGACGCAGGCGCCGAATACCGTAGATGAAAAACAGCTGCGTGAACTGCATATCCGCCTGCGCCAGCAGGTGCAGACCCAGGTGGAAGTGGCCCAGAGCTGATCCTGGCGTGCCGGAGCGGATGTACAAGACTCCCGTTTCCGTTCTGGTGGTGATTTACACCCCCGATCTCCAGGTGTTGCTGCTGGAACGTGCCGACCATCCCGGCTACTGGCAATCGGTAACCGGCAGCTGCGATCCGGGTGAAAGCCTGCGCCAGACGGCGGCGCGTGAAGTGGCCGAGGAGACCGGTCTGGATGCCGAATCATTCAGGTTGATCGACTGGCAGATGCAGAATGTATTCGAGATTTATGCCGAATGGCGCCATCGTTACGGTCCCGGCGTGACGCACAACACCGAGCATGTTTTCGGGCTGGAAGTGCCACAGGCAAAGTCTGTCAGCCTTGCGCCACGCGAGCACCTGAATTTTGTCTGGCTGCCGTGGCGCGAAGCTGCGGAAAAAGTTTTTTCCTGGACGAATGTGGCGGCTATCGAGAAGCTGCCGGAAATGACTGGTCGTCCTGAATAAATCCGGGGAAGCCCGGAATCCCTCGCAAATAATGTTCCCCCAGCAGCTTGCTTTCCTCGCGCAGGAAGTCCAGAAAAGCCAGCGCGACCACCGATGGCTGCTTGTCCTTGAGGTGGCCCACGTACCAGTGTCGGCGGATCGGGAAGCCTTCCACGTCGAGATAAACCAGTTCGTCGCCATGACGTTCCAGTGCGAGAGTGTGTGCTGACAGCACGGCGATGCCCAGTCCGCCAGCCACGGCCTGCTTGATTGCCTCGTTGCTGCCCAGTTCCATCCTGACCTTGAGTTTCTCCCCGCGCTCGCCAAAGAACCGTTCCGTGGCGAGGCGCGTGCCTGAGCCCGCTTCGCGCATCAGGAACGGCTCTTCCATCAGGCGCGAAAGCGGAATGTTCTTCCTGTTTGCAAGGGGGTGGTCGTGCGCGGCGACAACCACCAGCGGGTTTTCCAGAAAAGGTTCGAGTTCGACATCCATGTGTTCCGGTGGCTGGCCAAGCACGTACAGGTCGTCTTCATTGTCGATCATGCGCTGCAGCACGCGTTCGCGGTTAGTCACCTTGAGCGAGACGTCGATGCCGGGGTAGCGCTGGCAAAACGGCCCGAGCAGGCGCGGGATGAAATACTTGGCGGTTGTGATCACTGCCAGCCGCAGCTTGCCCGCTTTTACCCCCTTCATATCCGATACCAGCATCTCGAAACGGGCCAGACCTTCAGAAATGTCGTGACTGACTTTGAGCAGTTCGCGCCCGGTATCGGTCAGGAACACGCGTTTGCCCACCTGTTCCAGCAGCGGCAGTCCGACAATGTCGCTCAACTGCCTGAGCTGGATGGAAACAGTGGGCTGCGTCAGGTGCAGTTCTTCCGCGGCGCGAGTGAAGCTGAGATTGCGCGCCACCGACTCGAAAACCTTCAGCTGGCGCAAGGTGGCATGTTTCATTGCCATTTCCTCGAAAAGTAATCATAGATTATTATCTATGATTACCCTTTAAAATTACAATTATTATTTATGAGTAGATGTGTTTATAGTGACAACACGCTCAAACGAGCCACACGATCTTCCAAGGTGGGAGATAGATGTTTTAACCTGAAATCAAGGAGCTTGCAATGGCAGTCAAGACCTACAACGCTGGTGTGAAAGAATACCGCGCCACTTACTGGACACCGGAATACGCCCCGCTGGATACCGATATCCTCGCCTGTTTCAAAATCACGCCTCAGCCTGGCGTGCCCCGTGAAGAGGTCGCTGCAGCCGTGGCCGCCGAATCTTCAACCGGCACCTGGACCACAGTGTGGACCGATCTGCTGACCGATCTCGATTACTACAAGGGCCGCGCCTACCGCATCGAAGACGTGCCTGGCGACGACACCTGCTTCTACGCTTTCGTAGCATACCCGATCGACCTGTTCGAAGAAGGTTCTGTAGTTAACGTGCTGACCTCGCTGGTCGGTAACGTGTTCGGCTTCAAGGCCCTGCGCGCCCTGCGTCTGGAAGACATCCGCTTCCCGATCGCTTACGTGAAAACCTGCGGTGGACCTCCCCAAGGTATCCAGGTCGAGCGCGACAAAATGAACAAGTATGGTCGTCCGCTGCTGGGCTGCACCATCAAGCCAAAACTGGGTCTGTCCGCCAAAAACTACGGCCGCGCTGTTTACGAGTGCCTGCGTGGTGGTCTGGACTTCACCAAGGACGACGAAAACGTCAACAGCCAGCCGTTCATGCGTTGGCGCGATCGTTTCGAATTCGTGCATGAAGCCACTCTGAAGGCCGAGCGCGAAACCGGCGAGCGCAAGGGTCACTACCTGAACGTCACCGCTCCGACCCCGGAAGAAATGTACAAGCGTGCCGAGTTCGCCAAGGAAATCGGCGCACCGATCATCATGCATGACTACCTGACCGGCGGCTTGACTGCCAACACGGGTCTGGCCAACTGGTGCCGTGACAACGGCATGCTGTTGCACATCCACCGTGCCATGCACGCCGTGCTGGACCGCAACCCGCACCACGGCATTCACTTCCGCGTCCTGACCAAGGTGCTGCGCCTGTCCGGTGGTGACCACCTGCACTCCGGTACCGTGGTGGGCAAGCTGGAAGGCGACCGCGAAGCAACGCTGGGCTGGATCGACATCATGCGCGACGAGTTCATCAAGGAAGACCGTTCACGCGGCATCTTCTTCGATCAGGACTGGGGCTCCATGCCTGGCGTGATGCCAGTCGCATCCGGTGGTATCCACGTATGGCACATGCCTGCACTGGTGAACATCTTCGGTGATGATTCCGTGTTGCAGTTCGGTGGCGGCACACTGGGTCACCCCTGGGGTAACGCAGCCGGTGCAGCAGCTAACCGTGTTGCACTGGAAGCCAGCGTGGCAGCGCGTAACCAGGGTCGCAATATCGAGAAAGAAGGTAAAGATATTCTGACCAAGGCTGCAGCTAACAGCCCGGAACTGAAGATCGCCATGGAAACATGGAAAGAGATCAAGTTCGAGTTCGACACTGTCGACAAGCTGGACGTGGCGCATAAGTAATAAATGATAGTGAGGAGTCAGGAGATTGGGGTGAGGAGAAAAACCTTGCCCGCCTCACTCCTCACTCCTCACCCCTCACTGTGACGTAAGGAGCAATAAAATGAGTGAAGTAATGGATTACCAATCGCGCTTGAGCGATCCAGCCAGCCGCAAGTTCGAGACCTTCTCTTACCTGCCGGCCATGACAGCGGACGAAATCAAGACCCAAGTGGAATATCTGGTTTCCAAAGGCTGGAATCCGGCTATTGAGCACATCGAGCCGGAGTACCTGATGGATTCCTACTGGTACATGTGGAAACTGCCGATGTTCGGCGAGACCGACGTGACCAAGGTTCTGGCTGAAGCCGAAGCCTGCCACAAGGCCAACCCCAACAACCACGTACGTCTGATTGGTTACAACAACTTCAACCAGTCTCAAGGCGCGGCAATGGTGATTTTCCGCGGCAAGACCGTTTGATGTTTTGATATTTCCCGCCGCAGTGTCATCGACTGTGGCGGGATTTTTTGGCGCATGGACGAAAACGGCTGACGCGAAGCAAATGGTATAAAGCGCGGCTTTTTTCACCCCTGTGTTGACCGATAGATGGAGACCGAGCATGAGCGACATCATCCAGCAGTACCGTATCGAAAAAGAACCCTACTACCGCCCCGTCTCGGACGAGGTGGAACTGTACGAAGCCGCCTACAGCGTGCGCATGCCGATGATGCTGAAAGGCCCGACCGGCTG
>JAUPLK010000212.1 GCA_030836925.1 Pseudomonadota bacterium | reverse complement strand
GCAGCGGCCGTCATAGCGCGGATTCTCGCCGCGGGCCATCTGGGCCGCGCGCATCTGCTCGAGCTCCTCCCGGCTGCAGTAGCAGTGATAGGCACTGCCCTTCGCCAGCAGTTGCGCAGCCAGCTCGCGGTAGCGATCCATCCGCTGCGTCTGGTAGTACGGACCTTCATCGTGGGCCAGGCCCAGCCAGTCCATGGCCTCCAGGATGGCATCCACGGCGGCCTGGGTAGACCGCTCGCGGTCGGTGTCCTCGATCCTGAGCACAAACTGTCCGCCGTGATGGCGCGCATACAACCACGAAAACAGCGCGGTACGAACCCCGCCGATGTGCAGGAATCCGGTGGGACTTGGGGCGAAACGCGTCTTGACGGTCATTGCATTGCCGAGGTGCCTGGAAGGGAAGCGATTCTAGCGTGAAGCCGATCCGGACGTCCCCGCTCCCGGCTGCGCCATTGGCATCATGGCCGGCGATGGGCACACTGCGTATCACATGGGGACAAACACTGAACTGGCGGACGCACTGCTGGCAATTGCGCCGTTCGGCGTGGCCTGTGCAGTACATGCCACCGACCGTGAACCCGAACCGTTGTGGGCCGCGGAGCTTTCCGCAACAGACCGCATGAGCGCGAAGCGCCTGCGCGAATTTTCAGCCGGCCGTCAGTGCGCCCGCGAGGCGCTGGCCCGTCTCGGCCAAGCACCGGTTGCACTGCCCGTGGGCCCGGGACGCGCGCCGCTGTGGCCAGCCGGGATCATCGGCTCGATCTCGCACACCGCAGAGATTGCCGTGGCGGTCGTCGCCCGGCGGGCGCAAGTCCGGTCACTGGGTATCGATGTGGAAAGCGCGGATCCGCTTGCGGCTGAGCTGCTGGCACTCGTGTGTCGCGACGCAGAGCGGGCGGCACTCGCGGTCAGCGGTCTGGAACCGGGGCCTGGCGCAAAGCTGCTCTTCAGCGCGAAAGAAAGCCTCTACAAGTGCCTGTGGCCGCTGACCGGCGTGTTCCTCGAATTTCACGACCTCGGTATCCGGCTGGATCCGGTGCGGTGCCGCTTCTCTGCCTGCAGCGAGGACCCGCGCATCGCCGGAACGCTGGCGATGATCTGCGGTCGCTACCGGAGGGTTGGCGGACTGCTGCTCAGTTGCGCATGGCTGGACGCCAGCGGCGGGGAAATCCTGACCGGTACCGCCGCTTCCGACTGATGAATACCCAGGCGCCGGTCCGCTCCGCTGCGCCGTTCGGGCCCCGCATAGGTCGGATCCTGGCTGCGGCGACGATCACTGGTGATCCGGCGTCGGCAGATCGAGCGGTGCAGAAACCGCATCACCCGCCACGCGTGCATGATCATCCAGAAATAGCCGAGCCCGGCCAGCAGAAACGCACCGGCCACAAGCAATTCCGGCAACTGCCAGTGCACGCTGGCCAAGCCGATGAGTACACCGCAACCGGCAATGGCAGCCATCAGCCCGACCGTCTCGTTGACGGTATAACCGGCCAGCAGGAAGACATGATGCAGATGCTCGCGGTCCGGTGAGAACGGCGATCTGCCGCGCAGTAGCCGGCGCAACATCATCGTGACGGTATCGAAAATCGGCAGCATCAGGAACCACAAGGCAGCCGCCGGACTGATCACCCGCGACTCACCCTGGGACAGCGAGACCGCGTACCAGGTAAGCGCGAAGCCGAGAAACATGCTGCCCGCATCACCCATGAAAATGGAGGCGCGCTCACGACCGGGAAGGCGGAGATTGAACAGCAGGAAGCCGACCACTGCCGAACCCAGCAGGGGCAGCAGGATGACATCTGCAACATCGCCCCACAGCCAGGCGGCGAGAAACAGACCCGTCAGGGACACCAGGGACAGGCTGCCGCTCAGTCCGTCGAGACCATCACACATGTTCAGTGCGTTGATGACGCCCAGCGTTGCAAACACGGTGAAAGGAACCGCAAAGACTCCCATCGTCAGCAACCGGCCCGACAGGGTCATGCCGCCCAGATCGGTCAGCACCACGCCGGCACCGAAAATCATCAGCAATGCCGCAACGATCTGTGCAGCGAAACGCGCCAGTGGCGACAGCTCGATGAAATCGTCTATCACACCGACCGTGACGAGCAGCAGGCCGCCACCGAAAAAGCTGAGGATTTCGCGCAGGTGAAGCGCCGCGCCATCCGCCATCGTCAGCAGGAAAGCCATGACCAGACCGGAAAAAATTGCCAGGCCACCCACCAGGGGCGTCGGAATCTGATGACTTTTCCGCTCGTTCGGGATGTCGACCAGCCCGGTCTTTACCGCGATTGGACGCAACAGCAGGATCAGCAGGGTGGTCGACGCCAATGCCGCCAGAGAAATGTAGTAAACAGACATATGCCCCACGCTATGTATGTATCAGCCGACAAGCCAGTCTCTGCACCGCGATCGTTTGTCTGAAGCGTGACACTATTCGCCCCGACCATGGATTTCTGCGATATTCCTCACACGCCGAAGCATCGCGGCAGATCAAAAACATGTTTAGACTGGCCAGACTATATAGGCGCACGTCAAGGCAACGCGTTACGGGTTTGTAAGGCTTTGGCCGGGGCTTGTGGTTAACATAAAGCCCGGTTCTCGCCCCCCGGCGCATTTAATTTCAGCAGGAGCAACGGCATGACACGGCAGTTTCACGATATACGGGCAGGTGCGGCTGCAGCGCTGCTGGTCCTGGTCAGCAGCTTCGCACCTCTGCCGGTGCTGGCCCAGGCCGCCGCTCCCGCCGAACCCGGTGTGGGCAATTACCCGGTAAATGCCGGCGATGTTCTCGAAGTGCTGGTGTGGAAGGAAGAGAACCTGCAGAAGCAGGTGGTCGTGCGTCCGGATGGTTACTTCTCGTTTCCGCTGACCGGCGATGTCCGCGCCGAGGGCCGGACCATCACGGCAATCAGCGAAGACATCACGGCACAGATCGCCCGGTACATCCCCGACCCGGTCGTCAGCGTCGCGATTTTCGAACCCCGCGGCAGCAAGGTATATGTCATCGGCCAGGTCAACCGGCCCGGTGAATTTCCGATCAATCGCTATGTGGATGTGATTCAGGCCCTGGCCATGGCCGGCGGCACGACCCCGTTTGCGAAGCTGGACAACATCCAGATCCTGCGCCGCGAGGGTACGACGCAGACGGCCACCACCTTTGCCTACGGCGACATCGCCGCGGGCAAACGACTGCAGCAGAATATCGTGCTCAAGCCCGGCGATACCGTCCTTGTACCCTGATCGCCTCTGCAGCCAGACCAGCGCAGCCATAAACCGATGCATCACCGACATTCCGTAACCGGAGCGATCTTGGCGGGCACTCTTCTGGCCGGAGCGCTGATGTCCGGGCCTGCGCTGGCCTACTGGGAACTCCTGCCGCGGGTGGAAGGCGGAATCACCACCGAAACCAACCCTTACAACCGGCTGGACAGCGACAGCTCGGACGGGGCCACCGGTGGATTTGCCGACTTTCGCCTCGACAGCGCATACCGAACCCAGCGCGACGTCATCACGCTGGTGCCGCGTTTTCGCACCTACCAGTACACCGGTTCAGACGACCGGCTGGATGACGACGACTATTCGCTTGATCTGGATGCATCCCGCCAGTGGGATACCGCAAGTGGCAGCCTGCGGGCCGGCTACCGCGACAATGGCATCCGGACCAGCGAATTCAATACCGCCATACCGGGCCAGACCAGCAACGACTCGCAGGAGACCTGGACTTTCGGTCCCTCGTTCAACTACGTGCTGTCCCCACGTCACTCGCTGCAGTTCAGCGCTGATGTGAGCGACATCAGCTACGATGCTTCGCCGTCGGCCGGCTATTACGATTACCGGAACACAAACCT
>JAUPLK010000211.1 GCA_030836925.1 Pseudomonadota bacterium | reverse complement strand
GGCCCCGCATCCACGCAGCCAAATCCTGTGCTGTACAGCAGCCCGTACTGCGAAACGGCCGTTGCCAGCTTTGTCGGCGCACCGGGCAGCTTCAACAAGTCGGCCATCGCTGTCAGTCCGGACCCGTTGACCAACCAGGACTACGAAGGCGTGGACCGGCAGTTGATCCGCCTGTCCCTGATCGGTGAGTGGGAACTGGAACGGGGCACCATGACCCTGCGCAGTGGATACATCAAGGAAGACGCCGATGAGGCGGCCGATTTCGGCAAGTTCGCCTTCAGCCCCGATCCGGCCAGCATTTCGCCGCTCACCGGCGGTGGCTATCTCGACGGCAATCCCAATGCCTTCACCGTCGATACCGACAAGACCACCACCCAGATCAGCCAGGAACTGATGTACCGGACCAACTTCGACGGCCCGACACAACTCACCGTCGGCGCCCTGTACTGGGACGAGGAGGTGGACAACGACACCTATTCACTCACCTTGCAGGGCTCCGGCAGCCACTGCGCCTGGTCCAGCGTTACCGGCCAGACCTTCGAGGAACTGGGGCTCTTTGACACACGTCCCGATCTGGCCGGAACCGCCTGTTACGGCTATTCGGAGCGGGCTGTCGCGCCGCTCGCACGCGGTGGCTTCAATTTCACCAGCGGCGAGCAATACAACGGCATCAGCCAGTATGTGCAGGACGCCGAGAGTCCTGCCGATCGCGACACCGATCATCGCTCGCTGTTCGGCATGGTCGAGTACGAGTTCACCGACAGCATCAAGGGCACCTTCGAGGGCCGCTACAGCGTCGAGACGGTGGATGTCACCGGCCCGGTGTTTCTCGATCCAAACGCCTCGGGTGGTCCCGGCAGCTGGGTACCCTGCGGCATCTTCTTCCGGCCCTGCGATGATGCCTACCTGTTCGGCCAGTACGGCCCCTTCTACAGCCAGGCGAACTTCGAAGCTGCCAACAACGGCCAGCAGTACGACATCAACGGCAACTACACGATCTCGTCTGCAAACGCGGTCCGCGCCGGCACGGGCTATGACATCTGGTCACCGGACTACCTGTTTACCAGCGGCCCGCTCAAGGGCAATACCTACCGGTCAGCGATCCCGGCCGCCTGCCTCGCTGACCCCGCGGTTCAGCAACGCCTGGCCACCTTCGATGCGGGCGGCGGCGATCCCTTCGACATGTTCAACCCGTCTTGTGTAGGCACCATCTCCCGGGACGACAGCTGGTTTTCGCCCAAGCTGACCCTGAGCTGGCAGGTCAACGATGACCTCAACACCTATGCCTCCTGGTCACGGGCCGAGAAGCCGGGCGGCTTTTCCACGCTCGGCATCGGCAGCAGCGGCCTCAATCGCGAGCTGCTGGAGTTCGAACCCGAGAAGCTGATGGTCTGGGAGATCGGCGCCAAAAGCATGTGGCTGGACCGGACCCTGGTCCTGAACACGGCGTTCTTCTATCAGGATTTCACCGACAAGCAGACCCTGGTCTCGGTACTCAACACCGTCGGCGACCGACTGGTCAACAAGCTGGAGAACGTGGACGGTGCGGAAGTCTACGGCCTGGAACTGGAGGCGACCTGGGCACCGGAAACCGTCGTCCTCGGCGGCAACTGGCAGTTCAACGGTGCCTATACCTGGCTGAACGCGGAGTACGTGGGTGCCGAAGTTGAAAACACCTCATTTACCTTTATCTCCGCTGCGGGGAACTGCCGGATGAAGGAGGTGGGACCACAGACCACGGTTTGCCTCGTCAGCCTCGACGGCAAGAAACTCGAGGATGCCCCTGAAGGCAAGTTCACCGGTTCCATTGCCTACGACCTGCCGCTGGCCGAAGACCTGAACTTCTTCGCCGAAACGGATTTCATGTGGGTGGCCAAGCGCTACATCGAGGCCACCAATGAGAACTGGGTGGAATCGGATACCAACGTCGATCTGCGCCTGGGCCTGCGCGGTGACAACTGGGAAGTCACCGGCTACATCAGCAACGTGTTCGACGATGACACGGTGGCCTCGGTGCTCGGTGCACCGAGCCTGTCCTGCTGTTTCATCCTCGGCAGCGCCATCGACATCAGCAACCGTGAACCGCCGACCGACGATCCGGGCGGCGATCCGAGCAATGGCGACCAGTCGCCCAATGAGCCCGGCAAGACCGTCACCGTGGAACTGCCGCAGTACCGCGCCGCCTTCGCGCCGGATCCGCGGGTCGTCGGCATCCGCGCCCGTTACCGCTTTGGTGGCTCGAAATAGGCGCGGGCCGTCAGGCGACAATCACTTTCAGCTCCAGGAAATCCGCCAGGCCGAACTCACCCCACTCGCGGCCGTTGCCGGACTGCTTGAAGCCGCCGAAGGGGGCGTTGAGGGGCAAATCGGCACCGTTGATGTGAATCATCCCGGCGCGGATCTGGCCCGCCACCCGTCGCGCGGTGGCCGGATCGGCAGCCCACACATAGGCGGCCAGTCCGTAGGGCGTGTCGTTGGCGATGCGGATCGCCTCGGCCTCGTCGCCGTAGGGCAGGATGCACAGCACCGGACCGAAGATCTCCTCGCGGGCAATGCGCATGTCGTTGCGCACACCGGCAAATACCGTCGGGCGCACGTAGAAGCCGCGCACCAGCCCCGACGGCCGGCCCGGACCACCACAGACCAGTGTCGCGCCCTCCTCCAGGCCCGCCCGGATCAGACCCTGAATCTTGTCGAACTGCAGCTGGCTGACCACCGGGCCCAGCCGGGTGGCGGGATCGCGCGGATCGCCAACCACCATCGCCTCGGCCACCTCGCGCGCCAGCACCGTCGCACGCCCGTGCAGCGCTGCCGGCACCAGCAGGCGGCTCGGCGCATTGCAGCTCTGGCCGCTGTTGCTGAAGCAGTCGCTCACGCCCCAGCGCACGGCCGCTTCCAGGCTCTGCTCGTCGAGGATCAGCAGCGGCGACTTGCCGCCCAGCTCCTGATGCACGCGCTTCACGGTATCGGCGCCGGCCTTGGCGACCGCGATCCCGGCGCGTGTCGAACCGGTGAAGGACAGCATGTCGATACCAGGGTGTTCGGCAATCGCCTGCCCGACCCCCGGCCCGTCGCCATGCACGAGATTGAATACGCCGGCCGGCACACCCGCTTCATGCATGACCTGGGCGAAAAGGCTGCCGGACAGCGGCGCAATCTCGCTCGGCTTAAGCACCATCGTGCAACCGGCCGCCAGCGCCGGCACGACCTTGCAGGCAATCTGGTTGATCGGCCAGTTCCACGGCGTGATGAAGCCGCAGACACCCACCGGCTCGCGCAGCAGCTGCATGCCATCGCGTTCCTCACTGAAGGCAAAGCCCGGCAGGACTTCGAGCATGGTGGCCAGATGCCCGACCCCGATGCCGGCCTGCGACTTGCGCGCAAAGGCCAGCGGCGCGCCCATCTCGTCGCTGATCGCAGCACCGATCTCGTCCTGCCGGGCGCGGCAGGCCTCAAGCACACGGCTGATCAACGCCATGCGTTCGTCGACCGTGCTCTGCGACCAGCTCGCAAAGGCCCGGCGCGCAGCTGCAACGGCCCGGTCGACATCCACCGCGGAACCCAGCGAGATCGTGGCGATGGGCTCTTCGGTCGCCGGGTTGATCACGGGGAAGTCCCGGGGCTGCTGCGAGTCCACCCACTGGCCATCGATGTAGAACTGGCGATAGTCGATCATGCTGCTGCTCCCATGATGCTTGTAAAGCGCGCGGCTGCTCCGGCATTGTGGCGCAAATGAACCGCAAGCTCATCATCGGCGCCCTGGTGATCGCCGCCATCCTGGCCGCGATCTCGCTATGGCCCGGAACGGGCCCGGGGCTTGCCGGCCTGCCGCAGATCCTGGCCGGGATTCGTGCTCGCGCCAGCGAGGCGCCACTGCTTGC
>JAUPLK010000210.1 GCA_030836925.1 Pseudomonadota bacterium | reverse complement strand
GGGCAACCTGGAAGGTTTGTCGGTCGCTGCGAGCAAGGTCAACGGCGTGCTGGCAGGCTTGGGTGCGGCCTTGTCGCTGGGCGCGCTGGTTGCCGCCGGCAAGGCGGCCCTCGACACCGCCGACAACCTCTCCAAGCTCTCGCAGAAGACCGGCATCTCGGTCGAGTCGCTGTCGCTGCTGAAACCCATCGCCGAGCAGTCCGGCATTTCGCTGGAGGGACTGGCCAAGGGGATGCAGAAACTGGCGACCGCGATGGTCGAGGCGGCGGGTGGATCGAAAGAGCAGGTCGAGGCCTTCAGTCGGCTGGGCGTCTCGGTCAAAGATGCCGCCGGCCAGCTGCGCCCGACCGAGGAGGTATTGCTCGACCTCGCCGACGCCTTCGCCGCGATGCCCGATGGGGCCGAGAAATCGGCGCTGGCGGTCAAGCTCTTCGGCAAAAGCGGTGTCGAACTGATCCCGTTCCTCAACCAGGGGCGGGCCGGCATCGAGCAATTGAAGCAGAAGTTCAAGGAACTGGGCCTCGAGATCAGCGGCGACACTGCGAAGGCCGCCGAGAAGTTTAACGACACCCTCGATACGGTGAAGCAGGCCCTGTCCGGAATCGCCATGAAGGTGGCAGAAGCAGCGCTGCCGGCCTTGCAGAAACTGGCCGACACCCTGGTGGCATTGGCCTCCCACGGCGAGGAGATCATGGCCGTGCTGCGTGTGCTTGGCGAGATCATCGTCGCTGTGCTGGCCGTCAAGGGCGTCGCGGCAGTGGCTGCGCTGGGTAGTGCCTTGGCGGTACTGAAGGCGGCCTTCATGCGCTTCCTGCCGGTGCTCGCCGCCGTCGCCGTCTGGGAGATGGGGCGCGGCATCGTGAAGATGGTGCAGGACATCCGTGAGACCAACCGCGCCATCGATGAGATGAACCGGCAGCGCCAGCAACTGGAGCAACTGTCGGCGGCGATGGAGGAACTGGCCAACACCGGCACGCTCTCCGTCAAAACCCAGATGATGCTGGCCGCGCAGGCCACAGAGCGACTCAAGGCTGCCTTGCCCGGTACGGCAGATGCGTTGCGCGCCATCCAGGGCGCGGCGACCCAAGCCGGCGAGGCGATCCGGCAGGCGCTCGATGCCGAGACCAAGAAGGCGGCCGAGACGGTCAAGCAACTCTCGGCCAGCTACAAGCAGGTCGCCGCCGACATCAAGGCGATCTGGGATGCCCGCGTCACCGAGATCGAGTCGAACTACAAGCGGCAGGAAGCGGCGGCGCAGAATACCGCGCGCTCCGAGTCGGCCGCGATCCGCGAATCGGCCCAAGCGCTGCTTGCTGCCGAGCGCGAGAAACTCGCGGCGGTGGAAGCCGGCGCGCGGCAGATGGAGTCGGCATGGAAGGCGACCTATGGTCAGGCTGTGGCGCTCGCCCGGGCTGCCGGCCAGGACGTGCAGGCCATCGAGCGGCAAGCGGTCGAGGCACGCATCGCCATCTACAGCCAACTGGAGTCGGCCTACCGCGCCACCGTCGACCGGTTGATCGCCGAGGAGCAGCGCCATCTGCAGGCGGCCAAGGCGGCCGATGAGGCGCGGCTCAACCTGCGCCTCTCAGTCGAGGATCGCATTCGCGAGCTGTCTCGGAAAGGGATGGATGAGTACGCGGCCTACCAGGATCGGCTGCGCCAGATCGACGAGAAGCAGGCGCAGGCCCGGGCGGCACTCGCCGCCGGTAACTACGAGCAGGCCCGCAAACTTGCCGAAGAAGCCATCGCGCTAGCCGAGCGCACCGCATCGGCGGTAACCAAGCAAGTCGAGCAGAACGGCAAGACGGTCACCCAGACTATGGTCTCCGAGGGCCAGGCGGCAGCCACGGCGATTGGCGAGATCAAGGAGGCCGCCGGCATTGCCGATGCCGCATTGAAGGGATTGGGTGACGCGCACAAGCAAGCAGCATCGGCTGCTGGTGCCGGTGCCGATGAAGCCAAGCGTGCGCTCGCCTCAGTGTCCGACGAACTGGACAAACTACGCCAAGCTTTGCTCACCCAGGACAAGCTCAAGCTCGACATCGACATCGAAGCTGCCAAGGCCGGCATCGAGAAACTCAAGGCGCTGACCGAGGCGCAGCAACTCGTCGCCAAAATTCAGGCCGACACCAAGGAGGCGCAAGCCTCCCTGGAGAAACTCAAGTCCGACACGGACAACCTGCAGTTGCTCGCCAAGGTTGAGGCCGATACCACGCAGGTCATGGCCGACATCGACCGGCTCAAGGGCACGCTGGCCAGCGCCAATGTGGAAATCCCGGCACTGGTGTCCTTCGACCAGCCCCGGCAACAACTGGCGTCGTTCGCCCTGGATGCCAAGACCGTGCTGTCGGCACCGACCTCGGCCACGCATACCGTGCAGCCTGACCTCGGGCAGTACCGGGCGGCCGTGTCGGAACTGCTGCGACCGACCTCGAGCACCCACACGATCTACGTCACCAAGGTCTACACCAATGCCCAGGGTGGCCTGATCCAGAAGCTGGCGGAAGGTGGGCAGGCCGTCGCCGAGGGATTTCGGCGAATGTCGGGGCGCATTTTCGGGCCGGGTACCGAGACCTCGGATTCGGTGCCGGCGCTGCTCTCCCACGGCGAATTCGTCATCCGGGCGGCGAGCGTGCGCAAGTTTGGCGAGGCCTTCTTCGCTTCGCTCAATGCGGGTTTCCTGCCTTCTCTGCCACGCTTCGCGGTTGGCGGGGCGGTAGGAGATGCCGTGAGCCAGGTGGCGATGATGGCTGGCAACAACGGCACCACGGCCCGCGATGTGGTCGACCTGCGCTTCCACGTGGGCGGTAAGCCGCACACGGTGCAGTCCTCGCGCGAGACGGCAATGCAACTGGCGCAGGCGCTGCGCGAACTGTCGCGGGGGGCGTGATGAAGGAACCGTCGCCAACCCCTCTGCCGGATGTCACGCCGCCACCTGGTGGGCCGGTCAAGGCCAACCTCAAGCAGGCGGTGCCCATCGAATTCTTCACCTGCACCTGGCAGAGCGCGCAGGACGAAGTGCGTCAGCAGCGTGACTGCGATTGGTGGATTTACGACTGGTCGAGTGTGGATTTCTACTGGCTGTTCGGCAACAACTACTGGTGGATTCAGCCGCAACCCGATCACAGTCCGCTGGCGCGCCGCTACTACGACCAGGTGATCAGCGAGCTCAACAACGCCACGAGTCAGGCGTACAACCAGTGCGAGAGCCGCCATTACGCCTCGCAGTCGGAACCCGAGCCGGGCCTGCGCCTCACCGTATCGAGTCGCCTTGATCGGGGCGGGGTAAGGCGCGGCAGTAGCAATGAGCCCAGCGGAATCGAGGCGCGGCTGTCCGTGCCGTTCGCGGCCGGGACGAACCCGCCGCCGCCGACTCCCTGCCCGATGCTGCGGCGCGAGCTCTTCGCCAAACCGGCCGACTTCAGCTACGTGTTGCACGGGCCGGGCGGCGGGAATTTCCGCTGGGAGTGGCGCGATCAGCAGACCGTGACGCCTGACCCGTATTTCGAGCTCTATGGTCGCACACTGAAGTTCTCCGGCAGCAGCGGCTCGCAGTTTCTCGGCAGCCTACACCTCATCATCGACCGGCTCGCCGACCTGTGGGTACGCTTCGAATCCAGACCGATTCCGAGCGCCGTCGCGGATCGGGTCGATCCGGTGCAACAGCTGTCCTATCAAGTCAGCACCGGTGTCGGCTACTTCGGCATCGCCTCTGTGATCGAAGTGCTTCACGTCGAGTCGGGCCAGATCTGGTACCAGAGTGTGCACGGCTCGAACTACTCGCCCGGCCAGATGACCACCTACAGCTGGTGGCCGAGCGGATGGGAACAGATGTCGATGGACGCCAACGGCATCATCCGGCATTACAACGTGGACTGGTTCTACTGGTTCAACACCATCGAC
>JAUPLK010000209.1 GCA_030836925.1 Pseudomonadota bacterium | reverse complement strand
AGGGCACAGCCAGGTAGTTGTCCCGGAAACTTCCGTTCTGCTCCGGATCGAGCACCTCGAGCAGGGCCGATGACGGATCGCCCTGGAAGCCGGCGCCGAGCTTGTCCATCTCGTCGAGCATGAACACCGGATTGCGGCTGCCGGCCTTGCGAATCTGCTGGATCACGTTGCCGGGCAATGCCCCGACGTAGGTGCGCCGGTGCCCGCGGATCTCGGCCTCATCGTGTACACCGCCCAGGGATGCGCGCACGAACTTCAGGCCGAGCGCCTTCGCGATGCTCTGGCCGAGCGAAGTCTTGCCCACGCCGGGTGGGCCGACAAAGCACAGGATCGGCGAGCGACCCTCGGGGTTCAGTTTGCGCACGGCGAGGTATTCGAGAATGCGCTGCTTGACCTTGCCGAGTCCGAAGTGATCCTCGTCCAGCACCTGGCGTGCATGGGCGATATCGATCGCTTCCGCATCGAGCTTTGACCAGGGCAGTGCGACCAGCCAGTCCAGGTAGGTCCGCACCATGGCATTTTCGCCGGAGGCTTCCGGCATGCGTTCCAGGCGCTTCAGTTCCTTGCGCGCCTGGCTCTCGGCCTCTTCCGGCATGCCGGCCTTGTCGATGGCCGCGCGCAAGGTGTCGAATTCGCCGGCATCCCCGCTGTCGCCCAGCTCCTTCTGGATGGTGCGCAGCTGCTCGCGCAGATAGAACTCGCGCTGATGACCTTCGAGCTTGTCCTTGGTCTGTTCGTCGACCTGGCGGGACAGCTTGAGGACCTCGACCTGGTGGCTCAGCAGGTCGAGCACCCGGTCGAGCCGGGCCTGTACATCAAAGGTCTCGAGTATTTCCTGCTTCTGCTGCGGCTTGATGTCGAGGTATCCGGCCACCAGGTCGGCGAGCTGACCGGGATCGGAGATGCCCTGCACGATCGCCCCGAGCTCCGGCATCGCCTGTGGCAGGAGGGCGATGGCCTCAAGGGCCCGCTCGCGCAGGATCAGCAGCCGCGCTTCGAGCGCAGTGGAATCAGCACGTTGTTCCGGCAGCTTGTCAAAACGGGCGGCCAGAAAGGGCAGGCCCTTCAGGTAGTCAACCGTGCGGAAACGCTCTTCACCCTGACAGACGACGTGCTGCGTACCGTCGCGCGCAGTGAAGTAACGGATGACGCGCGCTATGGTGCCGGTCGAATGCAGGTCATCCGGACCCGGCTCATCGACTGACGGGTCGCGCTGCATGACGAGACCAATGGGCCGTCCGCTGCCGGCGGCTTCTTCGGCGGCAGCGAGAGACACGCGGCGCCCGATCGTGAGTGGAATGACCGCGCCTGGAAAAACGACCGTATTGCGTATCGGCAAAATGATCAGCACATCATCGGGCACACTGCTGTCAGGCTCTTTCGCGGCACTTTCCCTGATGTTTTCGTTCTCGCTCATGTGGATCCCTGCTCCCGTCGTTCGATCGGTTTGTCCCTTGCAGAGAGATGGGGCTGCCAGTCAGCAATTCAATGCCCGGGGCTCAGGCAGTGATATTCGTTGCCATTGCGGCAACCGGTTTGCTTGCGGCGCAGCGCAGCGCTGGATGCACGCTGCCCCAGGGCAACAAGGCGTTGCTCAGGCGATGTTGATGCGGCGATTGGTGCCGCTGGCGCTGGTGCGCTCCATCTCGAGTTCCTGAATCCTGCCCTGCAGAGCCTGGATCTGGGCGGCGGCGGCAGCGAGTTCGGTGCGCAGGGAATTCTTCTGGCGGATTTCGGCCTTGAGCGTGTTCTTTGCCTGCGCATACTGGCGCAGGTAAGCGGCAACCTGTGCCTCAAGCGTTGCGACATGGGCCAGTGCGCGTTCGGTCTCCAGGCGCTGCTCCTGCAGCTGCGCTCGCGTCGCCGCGTACTCACGGGTGTAGCCGGTAACGGCATCCCGCAACTCGATCAGTGCGACTTCGCGGCGGCCTTCATCGGCAGGATCTGCCGCGGCAGCGCCATGGCGTGTGCGCCAGGCAACCAGCGCACCACCCGACAGTGCGGCGACGCTCGCGATTGCCAGTACGATGGTCAATTCGTTTGACATAATGATGGAAGAGAGGTGCCTGACATAACGTAGGCCTGTGCCCGGTTCCTGTCTGTGGGCCGGCTCTCACTTTGCCGCCTGGAACAGGCAACATAGGGCGCAGCTCACCCCCGATCGTTGCCCGGAAATCGCCAGATGTCTCTTGCCTCGCACTCTTCCGATGCCGTCGTCGTCGCCCGCGGCCTGACCAAGAAGTTCGGCGACCGGACCGTTGTTTGCGGAATCGACCTGACCATTCCCCGCGGTGGCTGTTTTGGTCTGCTGGGACCCAATGGCGCGGGCAAGACCACCACGCTACGCATGATCCTCGGGCAGTCGCCGATGAGCGGCGGGACCTTGTCCGTACTCGGTCTGCCGATGCCGGCCGCGATTCGCGAGATCCATGCGCGGACCGGCGTGGTGCCCCAGAGCGACAACCAGGACCCGGATTTCACGGTGGTCGAGAATCTGCGCATGTACGCGCGCTACTTCGGGCTGCGTCCGGCGGAGGTCGCTGGCCGGATCGACGAATTGCTGGGCTTTCTCGAACTCTCCGACCGGCGCGATGCGCTGATGCGTGAACTCTCCGGTGGCATGAAGCGTCGCCTGTCGATCGCCCGTGCGCTGATCAACGACCCCGAGTTCATCATGCTGGATGAACCCACCACCGGACTGGATCCGCAGGTGCGCCACCTGATCTGGACCCGGCTGCGCAAGCTCAAGGCATCAGGCAAGACCTTGCTGCTCACCACGCACTACATGGATGAGGCGGAGCGGCTGTGCGATCAGCTGGTGGTGATCGATCGCGGGCGTATCGTCACCCAGGGTTCACCGCGCGGTCTGATCAGCGAGCATGTGGAGCCGCATGTCCTGGAAGTCCAGGGTGAGGTCGACCGTGTGATCCCGGTACTCGGCGGCATCCCCGGATCCCGGCTGCTGACGGTCGGGGAAACGCACTACTGCTATGCCTCCGAACTGGGTCCGGTGCTGGCTCGTCTCGAAACGGCGCCGCAGCTTTGCTATACGCACCGGACGGCAAACCTCGAGGACGTCTTTCTCAAGCTGACTGGTCACGAGCTGCGGGAGTAGCCCGCCATTCACGGAGCACATCGCTATGGCAATCATGGAACTGGTTCTGCCGAGGCCGCAGCTCTCGGCCCTGAAAATCTGGCAACGCAATCTGCTGGTCTGGCGCAAGCTGCTCGGCCCGAGCATGGCGTTTTCGTTCGGTGAGCCGGTGATCTATCTGCTGGGCCTCGGTTATGGCCTGGGCCAGTTCATCGGTGAAGTGGGCGGCATTCCGTACTTCACCTTCCTGGCGGCGGGCCTGCTGGCCGCCTCGGCGATGAATGTGGCCTCCTTTGAAGGCATGTTTTCGGTATTTACCCGTATGACCCATCAACAGACCTACGATGCGATCCTCGCTACACCACTGACGGTGGACGATATCGTCGCTGGCGAGATGCTGTGGTGCGCGACCAAGTCGCTGCTCAATACCCTGCCGATTCTCGTGGTGGCGTTCCTGCTGGGTGCCATCCAGAACTGGTCGGCGCTGGGTGCCATTCCGGTCTTTTTCCTGGTAGGGCTGTGTTTTGCCGGTCCGGCACTGGTGATGGCTGCATTGGCCGCCAGTTACGATTTCTTCAATTACTACACGACGCTGCTGGTCACACCGATGTTCATCTTCAGCGGTGTTTTCTATCCGGTGGCGACGCTGCCGGCGGTTGCGCAGGTGGTGGTGAACATCCTGCCGCTCTCGCATGCGATTGCACTGATCCGGCCGCTGGTTGCTGGCCAGCCCCTGGTTGATCCGGCGCTGCACGTCACCGTGCTGGTCGTCTATGCCACCCTCGGATATGTGGCAGCGAGTGTATTCATCCGTCGCCGGCTG
>JAUPLK010000035.1 GCA_030836925.1 Pseudomonadota bacterium | reverse complement strand
CAAGCACGTGGCACCACCGAAAGTGGATCCCAACGGTCCGCTGCAGCTGCAGGTTTCCAGTCTCGATTACGACTCCTATGTGGGCATGCTCGGCATCGGCCGCATCACGCGCGGCAAGGCCGTGGCCGGATCCACCGTGAGCATCGTCGGTGCGAACGGCAAGGTGCGCAGCGGGCGGCTGGGCGAGCTGTACGGCTTCCTCGGTCTCAACCGTTACAAGGTCGACTCGGCCAGCGCCGGCGATATCGTGGTGTTCAGCGGCATCGAGGAACTCTTCATCTCCGACACCGTCTGCGACCGCGAAGTGCCGGAGGGGCTGCCGCCGCTCAAGGTGGATGAACCGACCATCAGCATGACTTTCTGCGTGAACAAGTCGCCGTTTGCCGGCAAGGAAGGCAAGTTCCTGACCAGCCGGCACATCAAGGAACGCCTTGAACGCGAACTGAAGCACAACGTGGCCTTGCGCGTGGAGCCGACCGAGGATCCAGACAAGTTCAAGGTTTCCGGCCGCGGTGAACTGCACCTGTCGATCCTCATCGAGAACATGCGTCGCGAAGGCTATGAGCTGGCAGTTTCCCGGCCCGAGGTGATCGAGCAGGAGATCGACGGCGTCGTCTGCGAACCCTGGGAGCAGCTCACGGTCGATTTCGAAGAGCAGTTCCAGGGTGCCGTGATGAGCCGCCTCGCCGAGCGCAAGGGCGAGCTGCTGACCATGACCCCGGATGGCACGGGTCGTCTGCGTCTGGAGTACCGGATGCCGGCGCGTGGCCTGATCGGCTTCCGTACCGAGTATCTGACCTGCACCTCGGGCACCGGGCTGATTTATCACGTGTTCGAAAAATACGATCGCCGCATTCCGGCCTCGATCGGCCAGCGCAACAATGGCGTGCTGATTTCCATGGTGGCCGGCAAGGCGCTGGCTTATGCGCTGTTCAACCTGCAGGAGCGCGGTCGTTTGTTCATCGGCCATGGCGAGCCGGTGTACGAAGGCATGATCTGCGGCATACACAGCCGGGGCAGCGACCTGGTCATCAATCCGACCAAGGCCAAGCAGCTGACCAATATCCGCGCCGCCGGCACGGATGAAGACCTGTTGCTGACGCCGCCGATACGCTTCTCCCTGGAGCAGGCACTGGAGTTCATCGATGACGATGAACTCGTCGAAGTAACGCCGGCAAGTATCCGTTTGCGCAAGAAATTATTGCTGGAAACAGATCGCCGCCGGGAATCCCGTCAACGCGCCTGAGGGCCGCCATCGCCGCCGCCAGGACGCACCAGATAGAGCCAGATGACGATGCCTGAATATCACGGTCCCGTCCGCGAAATGCTGTTTGTGATCCGCGAACTCGCCGGCCTCGATCGGGTCGCGGCCTTGCCGGGCGGCGAGGAAGCCACGCCGGATCTGGCGGAAGCCATCCTGGAACAGGCCGCCGAGCTGGCCGGTGGCGTGATTGCCCCCACCAATGTGATCGGTGACCGGCAGGGCAGCCGGGTCGAGCATGGTGGCGTCATTGTTCCAGGCGAATTCAAGGCGGCCTATCGCGAGTATCAGTCCGGTGGCTGGGCGGGCGTTACCGCGCCTGCCGAGTACGGCGGCCAGGGCTTGCCCTTCCTGCTCGGTGTGGCAGTCGAGGAAATGTGGTGTTCGGCGAACCTCGCCTGGTCGCTGTGTCCGCTGCTCACCGAAGGCGCCGCCCGGGCGATCGAAGCCCATGCCTCGGAAGGGCTGCGCAAGGCCTATCTGCCGAAGATGGTGGCGGGCGAGTGGACCGGCACCATGAACCTGACCGAGCCGCAGGCCGGCTCCGATCTCGCCGCCCTGCGCACCCAGGCGGTGCCTGAAGGCGATCACTACCGGATCACCGGGCAGAAGATCTTCATCACCTGGGGCGATCACGACATGACGGAGAACGTCGTGCACCTGGTGCTCGCCCGGTTGCCGGACGCGCCGCCGGGCGTGCGCGGCATTTCGCTGTTTCTGGCACCGAAATTCCTGCTGAAGGCCGATGGCACGCCCGGCGAGCGCAATGGCGTGCGGCCGGTGTCGGTGGAGCACAAGCTCGGCATCCATGGCAGCCCGACCTGCGTGATGGCTTTCGAGAATGCCGTCGGCTACCTGGTCGGCGAGCTGAACAACGGTCTTGCCGCGATGTTTACCATGATGAATCACGCGCGCCTCGGTGTCGGCCTCGAAGGCGTGGCGGTGGCCGAGCGTGCGTACCAGAAGGCGCGCAGCTATGCGCGCGAGCGCGTGCAGGGCAAGGTGCCCGGGCAGCAGGGACGTGCCGCCATCATCCAGCACGCCGATGTGCGGCGCATGCTGCTGACAATGAAGTCATATATAGAGGCGATGCGCAGCATCGCCTATGTCACCGCAGCCGATCTCGATATCAGCATGCGGCATGTCGATGCGGCGACGCGCGCGCATCACCAGGCGCGGGTCGAACTGATGACGCCGGTGGTCAAGGGCTGGTGTACCGAGATCGGCCAGCTGCTGACCTCGCTGGGCGTGCAGATACACGGCGGCATGGGTTATGCGGAAGAAACTGGTGCCGCACAGTATCTGCGCGATGCGCGCATAACGACGATCTACGAGGGCACCACCGGCATCCAGGCCAACGATCTGGTTGCGCGCAAGATCCTGCGCGACGGCGGGGCTTCGCTGGTGGCTCTGCTGGCTGATATGCAGGCGACCGATGCTGATCTCGCCCGCCACCCGGCGCTGGCCGCGGTGCGCAAGGCGCATGCCGAGGGCTGTGCCAGCGTCGAGGCTGCAGGTCGCTGGCTGGCCGCGAATTACGCGCAGCATCCGGCGGTGCCGGGCGCGGTCGCAAACAGCATGCTGATGCTGCTCGGCACCGTCACGGGTGGCTGGCAGCTGGCACGCGCGGCAGTCATAGCCAGCGAAAAGCTGGCTGCCAGCGCAGCGGCGAGCGAGGCCGAGCGGGAGTTCCTGGCGGCAAAACTGATCACAGCGGACTTTTATGCCGGACAGTTCTCGCCGCTGGCGACAGCGTATCTGCGTGCGATCGAAGCGGGCGCCGATGCGCTGGTGGCGTTCCCCGACTCGGCCTTCTAGTGCCGGGTTTGGCTTATTTGGCTTAGTTGGCTTATTTGGCTTGGTTAGGGTTGTGCGAATCCTCTTCCGGTTTGTTGTCTTCGTGAGCCTTGCGCTGCTCGCCGCCTGCGGTGGCGGTGGCTCGTCCTCGACGTTTGACAGCACCGTCGTCGTCAACAGCCTTTTCGACGATTCCGACCCTCCGTCAGGCACGGTGACGCTGCGCTCTGCTCTCGCAGCGGCGGCTTCCGGGCAAGTGATCCGTTTCGACCCCAGTCTCGACGGCGGCACGATCGCCTTGTCGATCGTGGCCGATGAACATACCCGCCTCAAGGGCGAAGTGATGGGCATGCGTGATGAACCGGGCGGACCTGTGTCCTACCTGGTCGGCTGGTTCGATCGGGACTACGGGCGATCCGCACTCGTCGCACGCAAAAACGTGACCATTGACGCCGCAGATCTCCCGGCGGGCATCACGCTGGCCTGGGCAGGCGGTACACCGGCCCGGGTGCTGGCAGTCGAGGGCAATCTGAGCCTGGTCAACGTCGGCGTCACCGGTGGTCACAGCGTGGCGGAACCGCTCGCGGTCGCGAATCCCGGCGACCAGCCCTGGACGCTGGCGCGCGGTGGTGCGGTTGCCGTCTGGGGTGTTGCCCGCCTGCGCGATTGCCGCCTGTTCGACAACCACGTGGAAGGCGATTTCGACTCGTCGCGTGATCGGGGTGCGTTCGGCGGTGCGGTTTACGCCGACATCGTCGACATGCAGCGCTGCGTGGTGAGTGGCAACTCGGCCCTCGGTGCCGGTGCGGCTGGCGGTGGCATCTATTCGGTCGGCGGGGCAGGCAGCACGCGGACGCTGTCTACGATCGATTCGTCAGCAGTGAGCGGCAACGCCATCCGCGGCCTGTTCGTCTACGGTGCCGGCATCTATTCGGATGGCGGCGGCATCGGCAAGGCCAACACGCTGCGGGTCACCAACACGACGGTGGCGCGCAACCTGGCGGAGCCGTCCGCCGGCCTGCCGCCATTCCTGCTCAACATGGGGTACTGGCGTGGCGCTGGCCTGTACATGTCGAACGGTTACATGGAACTGCAGAGCGTCACGGTCGTCGAGAACTCGGTGCGTGGTCGTGCACGGACCGACAGTCTCGGCCGCCGCAACCTTGCGGGTGGTATCGCCGCGACGGTCGGCAACGCACATGCGGTGGAGAGAATGACGATCGGCCACTCCATCGTTGCCGGCAACACGGTCACCGAGATCGGCGGCGCGACCTATGCACACGACCTGTTCACCGGTTCGCTGCTGCACTTCCACAGCGCCGGTTACAACCGCTTCGGCCAGCTCGACTTCGGACAGATCCTGGTCCCGGTCGGCGAGCGCAGCTGGGAATCCCTGAGCCGGCGGCACTACCCGAAGGTGGGCGACCAGACCGGCATCGCCCTGGCCGACGTGATTGACCTCGCTACGGGTATCACGACTGATCCCGTCATTCCGTCCGTCGGCGTGGCCAGCGGTGAGGCTGTACCACTGCACTACCGGCCGTCAGGAACAGCGCTGGACCAGGTGCCGGCCAGCAGCTACCGGCTGGACGATGTGCTGGCTGAATACGAGGTGTCCAGCGGCGCGCAGGACAACTTCCTGTCGATCGTGCTCGGCAGGGTCGAGCAGCAGTATGGACTCACGGGCTTTGCGTCAGCCTTCCAGGCTGAATTCGAGGCCTTCCTGCAAGCCGTCGATATCGATACCGGCACGCCGGGACTGCAGCCCTACCGGGACACGGGTGGCAATCCGATCCTGACGCTCGCCGCGACGCAGTTTTTTGGCCCGGCACAGACCTGGCCGCGTGAGTTGTACAACCATCCTTACATCGAGTTCTGGCATCGGCTCGATGCCGCGCTGGCTCAGGCGGCGATTCCCGGCATGGGGCAGGAAGGGCTGGGTGATGAGGCCTGGGCTTCGCTTTTCGCGACCGGCCCGCTCGTCGAGAACCCGTTGCTGCGCACGATCGTGTGGCTCGAGCGTGGCCCGACCATCTCGCGACTTGCAGCCGATCAGCTTGGCGTGACACGCAACCCGGAGGCCCAGGCCGATATCGGTGCGATGGAAACTCTCTGATCGCGGGAAGCACGCGAGCGCGCATCCTGCCAGTGTCCCCAGCGCGGTACGACCCGGCTAGCTTTGCCAGAGCGGTTTGGTTTGCCCGAAGACCACGATCAGCGTCAAATCTTCCTCGATATCGAAGAACGAGTGCTCGGAGGTGGCTTTGACGTAGAGGATGCTGCCCGGCACGGCTTCGTGGTCCTGCCCGGCCACCCGTAACCTGGCCCGGCCGCTGACCACGAAATAGACCTCGTCTTCCAGGTGCGGGGCCTGCATGTCGCGTGCCCCGGCGGGCAGCCGGTAGACCGCACAGGACAGCGTCGGGACGCGCAGAAACTCCAGGAATCGGGGCTCGTTCCCGGCAACCCGCGCGGCCAGTTCGTCGACCTTGAAGACTTGCCAGGCACTGTCGCTCATGTGTCCCTCCGCATCAGAGCATTCATGATCGGCCAAAGCAGGGGCCTCGGGCAAGCGGCTTCCCGTATAAACTATGCGGCCCCAAAGCCACGTGAAGCACCCGGATGCCGCAGGGCAGGGTGGCCAGGAGTTCCAGACCATGAGCAGTGACCAGCGTCCCGCCGGACCGGCCAAGCCCGGATTTACCACACGCCAGGTGCATGCCGGCGTCGTGCCGGATCCGTTGACCGGCGCCATTCTCACGCCGATCTACCAGACCACGACCTACGTCCAGGAGTCGGTGGATCGTTACCTGGCAAAGGGATATTCCTATTCGCGCTCCGCCAATCCGACCGTGCGAGCGCTGGAGCAGAAACTGACCGACCTCGAGGGCGGCAGCGACTGCATCTGCTTTGGTACCGGCATGGCGGCCATCAATGGCCTGTTCCTCGCCTTCCTGAGTGCCGGCGATCACGCGATCGTTTCGGATGTGGTCTACGGCGGCACCTATCGCCTGAGCACGAAGATCTATTCGCGTTTCGGCGTGGAGTTTTCCTTCGTCGATACCTCCGATGCCGACAGCGTGCGCAAGGCGATCCGCAGCAACACGAAGCTGATCCTCACCGAGACGCCGGCCAATCCCACTCTCAAGCTCACCGATCTCGCGGCGGTTTCGGCACTGGCGCGTGCACATGGCATTCCGCATGCGGTGGACAACACCTTTCTGACGCCTTACTACCAGCGGCCGCTGGAACTGGGTGCGGACATGGTCGTGCACAGCACCACCAAGTATTTCGATGGTCACAACGCCACGGTCGGCGGCGCCATCGTCGTCAGCAACGAGGCACAGGGCAGCGCGGTGCGTTTCATCATGAACGCCACCGGCATGATCATGTCGCCGCAGGTTGCCTGGCTGACGCTGCAGGGTTGCAAGACACTGTCCGTGCGCATGGACCGGCAGGCTGCCAATGCCATGGCGATCGCACGCTTTCTTGCTACCCATCCCAAGGTTGCGCAGGTCAGCTACCCGGGCCTGGAAAACTTCCCGCAACATGAACTGGCCAAACGCCAGGCCTCCGGCTTTGGCGCGATGATCTGGTTTGAGGTCAAGGGCGGTGTGGCGGCCGGCAAGGCCCTGATGGATCGCATCAAGCTGTGGACGCTGGCCGAGAACCTCGGTTCCGTCGAGTCATTGATCACCCATCCGGTGACCATGACCCATGCCGATGTGGAAGCAGCCGAGCGGCAGCGGGTCGGGATCACCGATGGCCTCGTGCGCTTGTCGGTCGGCCTGGAAGATGCCGATGACCTGATCGACGCACTGCGCAACGCGCTGGGGGATTGACCGGCGGGGCTTGAAAATACCGGCATTGCCCCTACATCTGGCCTATGCGCGACGTGCGTTACGTTGCGCGACAACCCATGAGGAGGATGCAGTATGACGCTGGTAAGTTGGAGCCCCTTGCGCGAACTGGACGACCTTTTCAACCAGTACAGCCGGGTGCTGGGCCGCTCGGCGCGGCCTGCGGCCGAGGCAGGCGACAGCAGTGTTGAATGGCGGCCGGTGGCGAACATCTCGGAAACGCCGGAGGCCTATCTGATCAAGGCCGAGTTGCCCGAGGTCGACAAGAAGGACATCGATGTCTCCGTGCACGAAGGCGTGATCACCATTCGCGGTGAGCGTCGGCTGGAAACCCGCGAAGACAAGGAGAAGCATCACCGGATCGAGTCTTTTTATGGCAGCTTTGCCCGCAGCTTCAGTCTGCCGGCGGATGTCGATGAGGCGAGGATCCAGGCCGACGCCAAAGACGGTGTGCTGACCGTGCGCATGCCGAAGACCGAAGCGAAAAAGCCCAGACCCATCGAGGTCCAGGTGCGCTGAAAGAAAAGGGAGCGAGAGCTCCCTTTTTTCATTGCTGCATTGCTCGTTTGACTTATGCGGGCGTGGTTTTACCGAATCCGTTTTTGCGTGCCGATGTACGCCTGAACAGTGAACGCGGTCGGCGTTCGCTGTCCGTCACCCGACTAAGGTTGCTGCCGGGTGAGGAATCGCAATGGGCCGCGGTTCCGTATCGGGTGGTGTCTGATGAACGTTCTGCGCGCGATGTTCGTGGCGGTACTGCTGGTGCAGCCGGGAGCCGTGATGGCCGACAACCTGCAGTCGGCTTCGGGTGCTCCGGACGAAGCCTTGACGATGAGCACCCGGGAACTCGAGATCCGGCACCTGTTGGGGACCTTGCTGGAGCAGGGCACGGCGACCGTCCGGCGAGTCGGCGAATCATTTCTCCCCGAAGAGCCGCAGCCGGGTTTGCAGTTCAACATCGATCCCGATTCCGAAGAAGTCTATGTCGGCTGGCGTTTCCAGTTCTGAGCCACCGCCGGGTTTGCCGGTACTGAATATTCTGCGCTGAGCGCATCAGCAAGCGCAGCACCGGTACAATGTGCTGATCGCGTCCGTCCGTGGCGCGCCGAGAGCGTTGTGCCTCCATGCCCGTTGCACCGCTGCCATCCATGCGCCATGTCGCCGGGACGCTGCTGCTGGTGTTGTGCGCTGTGCGCTGCATGGCTGCGGAGGCAGGCATCGAGGCGTCGTTGCCCGACCAGTTCGGCAATACCGGTTCGCTGGCGGCGCACCGGGGTGCGGTCGTCGTGGCGATCGTGGTCGATGTGCGGCGCCTGTCGACCATCCAGCGCTGGGGCGAGGCGCTGGGAGGGCGCTATCCCCAGCTGCGCTTTCTGAACATCGCGCAGTTGCCGGCCGGAGGACCGGTCGACATGGCCCGGGTGAGCGCAACCTTGCAGAAAAGGGTGCCTGCCAATGTGCCGGTGCTCATCGATGTCGAACGTCGCTGGGCTAGCGCTTACGGCCTGGATACGACGGCACCGAACCTGCTGGTATTTGACCAGGCTGGCACGCTTGTGACCCGCCTGCGCGGCCGCTTCAGCGCCGAGCGTGAGGCCAGCATCACGCCGGTCATTGAAAAGCTGCTTGCGCAATGAGCGGCAGATCCGACAGCGATGTCTTGCTGGTCGGTGGCGGGCTCGCCAACTGCCTGATTGCCCTGCGGCTGCATGCGCTGCGCCCGGAACTGAAGCTCACGCTGCTTGAAGCGGGCCCGGCACCCGGCGGCAATCACACCTGGTCTTTTCATGGCAGCGATCTGCGACCCGCCGAACGCGAGTGGCTGCTGCCGCTTGCCGACCACGGCTGGTCGCACTACGAGGTTTGCTTCCCCGAGCGGCAGCGGCGCATCGATGGCCGCTACTACACGCTGAGCTCGACGAAGCTGGCGCAGGCGGTGTCGGCTTTGCCGGGCGTCGAGATCCGGTGCGAAATGCCGGCGCTGCACACCGGGCCACAGACCGTACAGCTGGCCGACGGCCAGACGCTCGGCGCGCGGCTGGTGATCGACGGGCGCGGCGCCAACGAGAGTGCCGGCCTGGTGCTCCGCTACCAGAAATTTCTCGGCCAGGAGCTGCGGCTCATTGCGCCACACGGACTGACCGGTCCGCTGCTCATGGACGCGACGGTGGCGCAGCAGGACGGCTATCGCTTCGTCTACCTGCTACCCTTCGGGCCTGACCGGCTGCTGGTCGAAGACACCTACTACAGCGATACGCCGGATCTGGACGCAGCATCGCTCCGGTCTAATATCCAGAGCTATGTGTCCACACGCGGCTGGGGCGCGCGCGAAATTATCCGGGAGGAGCGTGGTGTATTGCCGATCGTTCTCGATGCCGATTTCGACAGCTTCTGGCCGCTGGCCGATGCCGGATTGCCGCGTTCGGGTCTGCGCGCCGGGCTGTTTCATCACACCACCGGCTACTCGCTGCCGGAGGCTGCCGCGCTCGCCGATGATCTGGCCGGCGTTGCTGATCTGTCCAGTGCACATGTCGGTCCGTGGATCCGTGGCCGTGCGCAGCGCCGCTGGCAGGCCCAGCGCCTGTTCCGCATGCTGAACCGCATGCTGTTCCTGGCCGCCGCGCCTGCAGAGCGCTACCGGGTGTTGCAGCACTTCTATCGCCTGCCCCAGCCGGTGATCGAGCGTTTCTATGCGGGCCGGATCAGCCTCAATGACGCGCGGCAGATCCTCAGCGGCAGGCCGCCGGTGCCGGTGCTGCGCGCCCTGCGTTGCCTGCCGCCTTCGGCCAGCCGGATCGGCGCTGCATGATGCAGCCGCCGCGCGTGGTAGTGATCGGTGCCGGTTTTGGCGGGCTGGCGCTGGCCATCCGGCTGCAGTCGGCCGGCGTGCGCACGATCCTGCTCGAGCAGCGCGACCGGCCCGGCGGTCGCGCCTATGTCTACGAGCAGGATGGCTTTCGCTTCGATGCCGGCCCGACGGTCGTGACGGCCCCCAATGCGATCGAGGAGCTGTTTGCGCTGAGCGGGCGCGCCATCGGCGACTACGTCGACATGCTGCCGGTCGATCCCTTTTATCGCCTGGTCTGGCCGGACGGTGTCAGCCTCGAATACAACGCCGACGTCGATGCGGTGAGTGCGGCCATCGCGCGCATCAGTCCGGCTGATGCCGA
>JAUPLK010000208.1 GCA_030836925.1 Pseudomonadota bacterium | reverse complement strand
CAATGCCAGTGCTGTGCACAGCACCACGCCTGCCGCCCGATGCGGAATACGGGATTCGTGACTGTCCCCAGGATGCATTCCAAAATAGTATGCGGATCACGTTCTGCAGGTTGAGACCTGGGTTGGGGTTTCCGCTGGCAGAAGCGGTTTTGCATCCCGAAATGAGCAGCTGTCAGGAGTCGTAAGTTCCCATGGCCAAAGCGCAGAAAGCCTATGTCTGTGGGGATTGTGGTGCGAGCACCACGAAGTGGCAGGGGCAGTGTCCGTCCTGTGCAGCATGGAACTCCCTCGAGCCCCGCGTGATCGAGGCCAGTCGTCCGGCAGCGGGGGTGCCCGAGGCCACCGTGCAGCTGCTCTCGGCCGTTGGTGGCGAGACCGTACCGCGAATCCGCACCGGACTCAGCGAACTCGATCGCGCCCTGGGTGGCGGGCTGGTCCAGGGTTCGGCGGTTCTGATCGGCGGTGATCCGGGCATTGGCAAGTCGACGCTGCTGTTGCAGGCGGCCGCCCGGCTGGAAACCGGGCGCACGACGCTCTATGCCAGCGGCGAAGAGTCCCTGCAGCAGGTGAGTCTGCGTGGCCATCGTCTGGGCCTGCCGCTGGAAAAGGTCAGTGCCATCGCGACGACGCGTGTCGAGGATGTTCTGGCGGCAGTAGAGCAGACGCGTCCCGGCTGCGTGATCGTCGATTCAATCCAGACGATGGTGACCGATATGCTGCCGTCGGCGCCCGGTTCGCCCAACCAGTTGCGCAGTTGTGCCAGTTTGCTGGTCAGGCTGGCCAAGCAGACCGGAATCACGGTCGTGCTTGTCGGTCACGTGACCAAGGATGGGCAGATCGCCGGGCCGCGGCTGCTCGAGCATATGGTCGACGTGGTTCTCTACTTCGAGAGCGAGGTGGCGAGCCGGTTCCGGATCCTGCGTGCGGTAAAGAATCGCTTTGGCGCTGCCAACGAACTCGGTATTTTCGTCATGACCGAGGGCGGCATACGCGAGGTCAAAAACCCGTCCGCACTGTTCGTGTCGCAGCGTGCGGACCCGGTGCCCGGGAGTGTGGTCACCGCTGTGCACCAGGGCAGCCGGCCGCTGCTTGTGGAGGTGCAGGCGCTTGCTGATCAGGGCGGCGGCAGCCCCCCGCGTCGGGTTGCCATCGGCCTCGAACAGAACCGGCTGACCTTGCTGCTGGCGGTGATGCATCGGCATGCAGGTATTTCCACACATGCCAGCGATGTGTTCGTCAATGTGGTTGGTGGCGTGCGTATTGCCGAACCTGCAGCGGATCTGGCTGCCCTGCTTGCGACCATATCGAGCGTGCGAGATCGTTCCCTGCCACGTGATCTGGTCGTATTTGGCGAGGTCGGGCTTGCCGGTGAGGTGCGTCCGGTCGCTTACGGAGAAGAGCGCCTGCGTGAGGCCGCCAAGGTCGGCTTCCATCGGGCGCTGGTGCCGCGAGCGAATCAGCCACGGCAACCGATAGCAGGCATCGAGACCATTGCCGTCGACTGCCTGCAGGATGTCATGCGGGTATTGCCGGCTTTGCAGGCATCTGCCGGTTGAGTGCGGCTCATGCGTCTACCAGGGGGTCCTGCCGCGGCGGGCGTATCCGCACTGTTCGTATGGCGTTGTCAGCGGTTTCGGTGATTTCGACCGGGTAGCCGTTGAGCGTCAGCACGGTGCCGCAGCCCGGGAAGGTTTCGAGTTGTTCCAGGATCAGTCCGTTCAGGGTCGTCGGTCCGTCAGTCGGCAGATGCCAGCGCATCCTGCGGTTCAGCGCCCGGACATTGATGCTGGCATCCACGAGCCATGAATCCGATTTGTCCTCACGACGGACCTCTTCCGGCGTTTCTGCGCCGTTGCCGGAAAATTCTCCCAGTATCTCTTCCAGCAGGTCTTCGATGGTGACCAGTCCCTGTATGTCGCCGTACTCATCGACTACAAACGCAGTGCGTTGTCTGCTGCGCTGGAACTGTCCCAGCAGGCCGTGCAGTGAAGTGCCTTCAGGGACGAAAAACGGTTCGTCCATCGTCGATTCGATGATCGACTTGTCGAGCGTACCCGTGCCAGCCATCACGAGCTTGCGGAGGTACAGGATGCCAATCAGGTTTTCGATACTGCCCTGAAACACCGGCAAACGGCTGTGCAGACTGGTGGTGATCGTGGCGGCGATCTCGTCCCATTCGTTGTCGAGATCGATGCCCACCAGCTCGTTGTCCGGAATCATGATCTCATCGACCGTCATGTCTTCCAGTTCGAGGATGGACATCAGCATGCGCTGTCGACGGCGCGGCAGTTTGGTGCCGGCCTCCATGACCAGCGTGCGCAGTTCCTCCAGTGTCAGATGGTGCGAGCCGGACTGGTCTGGCCTTACGCCAAAAAGCCGCAACAGCGCGTTCGAAATGGCGCTGATGAACCAGACCACGGGCAGGGTGACCTTGAGCAGCAGGAAATAGACGATCGCGGCCGGCAGGCCAAATGTCTCGGAACGCAGTGCGCCCAGTGTCTTGGGCATGACGTCGGTGAAAACCATGATGACGAAAGCCAGGCCGACGCTGGCCATGGCGACGCCGCCGGGTCCGCCGATGCGCAGCGCCGCCATCGTCACCAGCGCGGTCGCGAGCGTGTTGGCGATGTTGCTGCCGATGAGGATCAGCGAGATCAGGTGGTCCGGGCGCGCCAGCAGACGTTCGGCCAGTCTTGCGCCCAGATGGCCCTGCCGCGCCTTGTGTCGCAACCGGTAACGGTTGAGTGTCAGGAGTGCTGTTTCGGAGCCTGAGAAGAAAGCTGAAATCAGGAGCAGCAGGACAAGAAGCGCGATGAGTGTACCGGCAGACAGATCGTCGCCCAATGAAGTAGGCCTCTAGCGGCGCAAATGGCGGAGGTTGATGGTGACCAATGCACCACAAGCCTGTCAAGGAACCTTCCGTCCGCACATCAAACGGTCCGAATTGCTTACAATCGGCAACTTTCCGGGGCTACAGCATGTTTGCCAGTCTAAGCGAGCGTTTACGCGGTGTGCTCGATCAGGTGCGTGGTCGCGGCCGGCTCACCGAAGAGAATATCGAGGACGCAGTGCGCGATGTGCGGCGTGCGCTGATCGAGGCGGACGTCGCCCTGCCGGTGATCCGGGATTTCGTGGCGTGTGTGCGTGAGCGTGCCATTGGTGCAGAAGTGCTGCGCAGCCTCACGCCGGGGCAGGCTTTCATAAAGATCCTGCACGAGCAGTTGACGGCAACGCTGGGCGAGGGCGTGGCCGAGCTGAATCTGCGCCATCAGCCGCCTGCCGTGATTCTGCTGGCTGGCCTGCAGGGTGCCGGCAAGACCACGACTGCCGCGAAGCTCGCGGTTTTCATCCGTGAGCGGCTTGGTAAACGGGCTGGTCTTGCCAGTACCGACACGCAGCGACCGGCTGCAATGCTGCAGCTGGAGCGACTGGCCGCATCGATCGACGTTCCCTGGCTGGGCGCCGAGGCGGGCCTGGGTCCGCTGGCAATTGCCGATCAGGCGCTCAAGGCAGCCCGCCTGGCCCAGCTGGATGTCCTGATCCTGGATACCGCCGGCCGCAGCCGCCTCGACAGCGAACTGCTGGATGAAGTGCGCGAGATGAGTCAGCGCACCGATCCCATCGAAACGCTGTTTGTCGTGGACAGCATGGCTGGTCAGGACGCGGTCAATGCGGCCCGGGCTTTTGCTGCGGTATTGCCGCTGACCGGTGTGATCCTGACCAAGACCGATGGCGATGCGCGGGGCGGTGCCGCGCTATCCGTCAAGGCGGTGACCGGAGTACCAATCAAGTTCCTCGGCACCGGCGAGGCCGTTGCCGAGCTCGAGCCCTTCCATCCCGACCGCATGGCCTCGCGCATACTTGGTATGGGCGATGTGCTGGGCCTGGTCGAGGAGGTGCAGCGCAAGGCTGATCATGCGGCAGCGG
>JAUPLK010000002.1 GCA_030836925.1 Pseudomonadota bacterium | reverse complement strand
GATGGTGTTCATCAAGCCCACCATCCTGCGCGACAACGTGCAGGCGGCGTTTGCAACCAATTCGAAATACAACTACATCCGGGATCAGCAAATGCAGATCAAGCCGAAGAACGTACGGCTGATGCCACTGACCGAGCGCACAGTGCTGCCGGAATCACCGGCCGTCACACCAGCCACGGGCACCGAACCGCCGGTCATCGATCTGCGTGAAGCGCCTGCGGGAGACAGCGGTGAATCCGGCGGTACCTGAACTGGCCGAACTGGCCGGGGCAGAACCGGATCTGGTCATCTCCGTCCCGGAGGCACTGGCTGACCAGCCGCCCGGCCCGAAGGCAGACCCGCGCAGCCAGCTGTTGCCGTTTGCATTTGCCAAGCGCCACGGCGTGCTGATCAACGGATCCGAGAATGGCCGCCCGCTGCTGCTCGTGCGACAGGGCGTGCGCCTCACGACGATATCCGAGGTCCGGCGTTTCATCGATTTGCCACTCTGCCTGAGGATGGTTTCTGCGGCCGATTTCGACCGGCAGCTGCAGCAGACCTACGAACGGGAATCGAACACCACCATGCAGATGGTGGACGGGCTCGGTGAAGACACCGACCTGTTCAAGGTTGCGCAGGAACTGCCGGAACCGTCCGACCTGCTCGAAAGCGACGACGATGCGCCGATCATCAGGCTGATCAACGCCCTGCTGACTTCTGCGGTCAAGGACAATGCATCGGACATCCACATCGAGCCGTTTGAAAACCGGCTGGTCGTGCGCTTCCGCATCGACGGGGTGCTGCGCGAGGTCCTGCAGTCGAGACGTGCGGTCGCACCGCTGGTGGTCTCGCGCATCAAGGTCATGTCGAAACTCGACATCGCTGAAAAGCGGCTGCCGCAGGATGGGCGATTCTCGCTGCGCATCGCGGGTCGCGCCGTGGACGTTCGCGTCTCCACGATGCCATCCGGCCATGGCGAGCGGGTTGTGCTGCGTCTGCTCGACAAACACGCCGGCCGGCTCGAACTCGAGGGTCTCGGCATGGATGCCGACTCCAAGGGCGTCGTTGACGAACTGATCCACAAGCCCCACGGGATCATTCTGGTTACCGGCCCGACCGGCTCGGGAAAGACGACCACACTTTACGCCGCGCTGGAGCGGATCAACGACAACACGCGCAACATCATGACGGTGGAGGATCCGATCGAGTATTACATCGACGGCATCGGCCAGTCGCAGGTCAACACCAAAGTGGAGATGACCTTTGCCCGCGGCCTGCGTGCCATCCTGCGCCAGGATCCCGACGTGGTGATGGTCGGCGAAATCCGTGACCTGGAGACGGCGGAAATCGCCGTGCAGGCGAGTCTCACTGGTCACCTCGTGCTGTCCACCCTGCACACCAACACTGCCGTTGGCGCCGTGACCCGGCTGCGCGACATGGGCGTCGAGCCGTTCCTGCTGTCATCCAGCCTGATCGGCGTACTGGCCCAGCGACTGGTGCGCGTGCTCGATCCGGCCACCAAGGTCGCCTACACCGCGCGCGAATACGAGTGTCGCACGCTGGGTATCGATCCGGCGCGCCCGCCACTGCTCTACCATCCGGACGAGGCCGCGATGCTGGCCGGCAGCCCCGGCTACCGGGGTCGTACCGGAATCTACGAACTCGTGACCATCGATGACGAACTCCGGACCATGATCCACGATGGTGCCGGCGAGCAACAGCTGGAGCGCTACGCGCGCACCCGCAGCCCCAGCATCCGGGACGATGGCCTGCGCAAGGCACTGGCCGGCGTCACCACCCTCGAAGAGGTGCTGCGCGTCACCCGCTCCGACTGATGGGCGCTTTCGAATACACCGCTGTCGATGCGGCCGGCAAGGAACGCCGCGGCATCCTCGAAGGCGATACGGCCCGGCAGGTCCGCCAGCTGCTGCGTGAAAAACAGCTGCTGCCGCTGGAAGTGTCCGAAATCGCCCGGCAGGAGGCCTCGCGGCAGAAATCCTTCAGCCTGCGCCGGGGCATGTCGGCCGCCGACCTCGCGATGGTCACCCGGCAGCTGGCAACGCTCGTGCACTCCTCGCTGCCCCTGGAGGAAGCGCTGCTCGCGGTCTCCGAGCAGACCGAGTCACCGCGCGTTAAGAGCATCCTGATCGGCGTACGCTCGCGGGTCATGGAGGGCCACACCCTGGCAGATGGATTCGGCGATTTCCCGCAGGCTTTTCCGGAAATCTACCGTGCCACCGTTGCGGCCGGTGAACAGTCCGGGCATCTGGACGCGGTGCTCGAGCGGCTGGCCGACTATACGGAGAGCCGGCAGGTGCTGCGCCAGAAGGTTCAGCACGCGATGATCTATCCGGTAGTTCTGTCCGTGCTCGCACTGCTGATCGTCAGTGGCATGCTCGTCTATGTCGTGCCCAAGGTGGTGGGCGTATTTTCGAACACCGGCCGGGATCTGCCCGGTCTGACAGTCATGTTGATTGCGCTCAGCAGTTTCCTGCGCGACTACGGCATATTCCTGCTGATCGCCATCATCGCCGCAGCCATCGGCATGCGACGTGCCTTGCGCCAGCCCGGCCCCAGGCGGCGCTTCGACAGGCTTTTGTTGCGCCTCCCGCTCATCGCCAAGCTGGTCCGCGGCTCGAACACCGCGCGCTTCACCCGCACGCTCAGCATCCTGAGTGGCAGCGGTGTACCGGTACTCGAAGGCCTGCGCATCTCCGCCGAAGTAATCACCAATATTCCGATGCGTGAAGCGGTCGAAGCCGCCGCTGACCGGGTTCGCGAAGGTGCACCGATCGGCAAATCGCTGGGTGTGGCCGGTTACTTCCCGCCCATCTGCATCCACCTGATCTCCAGCGGCGAGGCCAGCGGCGAACTGGAGGCGATGCTGACACGGGCCGCACTGAACCAGGAACGGGAAATGGACGGGTTGATCGCCGCCCTGCTCGGCATCCTCGAGCCGGCCCTGATCGTCGGCATGGGCGTGATCGTCCTGGTCATCGTGCTGGCGATTTTGCTGCCGATCTTCGAACTCAATCAGCTCGTCAGCTGAGCGCAGCCTCCAGCGACCGCAACCGGCAGCGGTATCAGTTCACAAAACCGAGAAACCGGTGTTGCCAGACCGCGGTTGCGTCATTATAAAAACGGCGTGCGCTTTGAACATAAGGAAGTTCGCATGGGCCGCAAAGCTGTTTTGCAAAAAGTGCCGGAACCGGTTTTTCTGAAAGAGCCGCCACCGGAAATCGCGGACGAGCTGGATGAGGTCGCAGCCGACGCTGATGCCGCGGATGCAGATGACACCCTTGTCGGCGACAACATCGGCGAGGCCTCGGTGGAGATCAATGTCGAGGGACTCATCGCCGAACTCGAGGCCGAATCCCGCTTCGTCAGCAAGCCGGACATGATTTCCGCACGGCGCAAGCTTGAGGACTTTCTGGAGCGCCGGCGCGTGGCACGGGAAATCGAGGATTTCGACGATTTCGAGGTACTCGATTAGCGGCAGTCCGGAAGATCGATTATCAGGCAAAGTCCCGGCTGCGCACATCAAGGGCACCGAGCGCAGCGCTCCGATCCTCGGCCGAAGACACGATCACATGCAGCACATCGCCCTGGCGCTGCATCCGTCCCCGGACAGCCAGCAGGCGTGAGCCCAGCAGCACCTGGCGCTGCCGTTCTGCAAGCTGCGGCCAGACAATCAGGTTCACGTGGCCGGTTTCATCTTCCAGCGTCACAAAGATCACGCCACCGGCGCTGCCCGGCCGCTGGCGCGTGATCACCAGACCGGCAACCCGCACCGGATCATCCCCGGCCATCTCGCGCAGATCTTCTGCGGTCACGAAACCCTGTCGCTGCAACTCACTGCGCAGCAGGGCCAGCGGATGACGGCCAAGGCTGAGCCCCGTGCTCGCATAGTCGCCGCTGATATCCTCCGCCTCGGTAGGCGCGCGCAACAGGGGAATCCCCTCTGCCACCCCGGACACCGGCAACAATGGCAGCATCGGCTCTGTACCCGCCACCTCCCAGCGCGCCCGGAAACGGTGCCCGGTGATGCCCGCCAGCGCCCCGGCTGCCGCCAGGATGCCCAGTTCGTAGCGTTGCAGACCGGTCCGTCCATGCAGATCCTCAACACTGTCAAAAGGCTGCTGCCGACGTGCCGCCAGCAAACGCGCGCCGACATCCCGAGCCAGTCCACCGGCCAGGCACAGGCCGAGACGCAATGCCGGCTGGCCGGCTGAACCGCCTTCCAGCGTGGATTCCCACTGACTGCGGTTCACGTCCACCGGCCGCACCTCGACACCGCTGCGCCGGACATTCCGCAGCAGTTGCGCCGGCGCATAGAAACCCATCGGCTGGCTGTTAAGCAAGGCACAGGTGAATGCAGCCGGCTCATGCGCCTTGAGCCAGGCAGACACGTAAACCAGCAGGGCAAAACTCGCTGCATGTGATTCGGGGAAGCCATACTCGCCGAAACCGCGGATCTGGCTGCAGATCTGTCGCGCGAACTCCGGTGAATAATTCCGCTCGCGCATGCCGGCGACCAGCTTTTCCTCGAAGGGTTCCAGGCTGCCCTGTCGCCGCCACGCCGCCATCGCGCGACGCAACTGGTCGGCTTCGCCGGGCGTGAAGCCCGCTGCCACGACCGCCAGCTGCATGACCTGTTCCTGGAAAATCGGCACACCGAGGGTCCGTTCCAGCACTTGCCGGACTTCAGGTCGCGGATAGCTGACCGGTTCTTCACCATTCCGTCGACGCAGATAGGGATGCACCATGTCGCCCTGGATCGGCCCGGGACGCACCAGGGCCACCTCGATCACCAGGTCGTAGTAACAGCGCGGCCGGAGTCGCGGCAGCATCGCCATCTGTGCGCGCGACTCGATCTGGAACACGCCCATCGTGTCGGCACGACAGATCATCGCGTAGACCGCCGGGTCCTCGACCGGCACCGTGTGCAGGTCGAGGACCCGGCCGGAATACCCGCGGATCAGAGCGAAACTCCGCCGGATCGCCGACAGCATGCCCAGCGAAAGCACATCCACCTTGAGCAGGCCGAGTTCGTCCAGATCATTCTTGTCCCACTGGATGACCGTGCGTTCGGTCATGGCCGCATTCTCGACCGGCACCAGCCTCGACAGCGGCTCGCCGGAAATCACGAAGCCACCGACATGCTGGGAAAGATGGCGGGGGACCCCGTTCAGCTCGCTGACCAGCGTGACGAACCGCTGCATGACGGGGCTGGCTGGATCAAGCCCGGCCTCGACGATCCGCTCCGGCTTGATGGCGCGGCCATCCCACCAGTGCATGGCCCGGGCAATGCGTCGGACCTGCTCCGCCGGCAGGCCCAGCGCACGACCCACATCGCGGATCGCACTGCGCGGCGAGTAGCTGATCACCGTTGCCGTCAGCGCCGCCCGGTCGCGGCCATATTTGGCATAGATGTACTGGATGACCTCTTCGCGCCGCTCGTGCTCGAAATCCACATCGATGTCCGGTGGCTCGTTGCGCTCGCGGGAGATGAAGCGTTCGAAGAGCATGGACATCCGGGCCGGATCAACTGACGTGATGCCCAGGCAAAAGCACACGGCGGAATTTGCCGCTGATCCCCGCCCCTGACAGAGGATGCCGCGGCTGCGGGCGAAACGCACGATATCGTCCACGGTCAGGAAATAGGCTTCGTACCCAAGCTCCTTGATCAGCTGCAATTCATGCGCCACGAGCTGCATGACCTGCTCAGGCGCCCCATCCGGCCAGCGTTCACGCAGTCCCTCCTGCACGCGTGCATGCAGATGGCTGGCCGGCGTACGGCCTGCCGGCACGAGTTCCTGCGGATACCGGTACTGCAGTTCATCCAGGGAAAAACGGCAGCGGCGGGCAAGCTCCAGCGTATTGACCAGCAGTTCTGCCGGATAGATCCGTGCCAGCGCGGCGCGGCTGCGCAGATGCCGCTCGCCATTCGGATAAAGGATGTGGCTGCCGCTGCCCAGCGGCTGCCGGACACGAATGGCAGTGAGCGTATCCTGCAACGCACGCCGGCCCCGCACATGCATGTGCACATCGCCGGCGGCAACGGCCGGCATGCCGGCAGCAGCAGCGAGTTGGGTCAGCTGCCGGACACGACGATGATCATCACCGTCGGCATGCAGTTCGACCGCCAGCCAGGCCCGTCCTGCAAAATGCTGCTGCAGCCAGAGCGCATCAGCCAGCTGCGGATCTTCAGACGGCATCCACAGCACGAGGCAGGCTGCGCCGAGGGCCTCCAGATCAGCACGCAGCAGATGGTAGCTGCCCTTGACCGCAGCACGACGTCCACGGGTGATGAGCGCACAGAGCGCCGCATAGTCTTCACGGTCAGCGGCAAGCAGCACGAGGTGCAGGCCATCAGCCAGCCGCAACTCGCTGCCGATGATGAGCTGTATCGCATGCTTCCGGGCCACGACATGGGCACGGACGATGCCGGCGACGGAACATTCGTCGGTCAGCGCCAGCGCCGTATAACCCAGCGCCGCCGCCTGCGCCACAAGCTCGGCCGGATGCGAGGCCCCGCGCAGGAAACTGTAGTTGCTGATGCAGTGCAATTCGGCATAGGCCGGGAGTCCGGCATGACTGTCAGCCGAAGATGCCATGCAGATACCAGTCAGCCACGCCGCGCAGATCCTGGTAGACCCACAGGCGTGCACCACGGTCATTGCGCGCCACGTAGTAATCGCGGCGTATATCGTCTCCGTCCCACCAGCCGGTTTCTATGCGCTCCGGACCGCACTCCAGACAGAGCGTTCCCTGATGCAGTGGCTGTCCGGCAACCTGCTGCAGCAACTGTGGCTCTGGCAGTATCCACACCGGTCTGCGGCGCAGGGTCTGTCGCGACGTTCTCCGCTGCGTGTCCAGCGGATCGCTGACCGGACGCCAGGCACGCTCGGGACGATATTCGTCAACCAGCGCGAGGCCCCGCACCGCATGCCTGCCAAGCCGGGCGCGCAATCTCTCCAGCAGACCAGACAAGCCGCTGTCTGCCTGCAGCTCACGGCCGAGCAGATCGCTGCCGGTTGCCGGCTGGCCTGCCGAGAGCCTGGCCCGCAACACCAGCAGCGTGACCGGCGCAGGCAACACCACGGCCTCGAGACGCAAGCGCAGCAGTTCGGCAAATGCAGCAGTGCCGGCAGCAGGCCTGCACAGGCGGATACGCAGTTCCGTATCGCTGCCATCCGGGTGCCGGAGCTGGCAACGCAATGTATCCGTGCTCATCTGTGCCGTTTTCAGGCACGCGCCAAGCCGCGACAGCAGTCGCTCAAAGCCCGCCAGCAAGGCAGCGACACCCGTCGTCTCGACCGGCAGTTCCAGCGTCTCGGCAAAATGCGCCGGCACGACATGTGCCTGCCGCAGCTCCGGACTGCGCCCGAAAGCCTGATCGAGTTCATGCAGTCTTGCCGGACCAAAGCGGCGTGCAAAACCCTGTCTCGGCAGTCGCATGCACTCGCCCAGCGTCCGGATACCCATCTGCCTCAACATGTTCAGTATGGCGGCTGGCCAGCCCAGGCATTCAACCGGAACCGGCAACAGCTGCTGACGCAGTTCATCCCGGGTCAGCAACACGCATTCGATACCTGCACGGGCCAGCCACAGTGAGCCACATGCGGTCGGCGCACAGCTGATGACCGGTTCATGACCGCGCGCATGCAAGCCCTGTCGCAACAAGGTCCGGATTCTGTCCGGTCCGCCGAACAGTTGCAGGCTGCCGCGAACTTCCAGCAGCAGCGCCTGATATCCATCGATGCTCACGCCGGGTGTAAAGCCTGTAGCCCAGCCAGCCAGTTGTTCCATGACGGCGGCTTCCAGTGGACCATCCGGCAGCCATGCACACAGCCAGAGTTGTCGCAGCCCGTGACTCATGACAGGACAACCGTAACCGTGCCTGGCGCACGCAGCCGGTTCTTGAATATCTCGGCACGCACGGCACCCTGCGCACCCGCCTGCACATGCAGCTGCAGGCGCAGCATGGCCGGCGAGCGTTCGTCACGGAAACGTGCCGCCCTGACCAGCACCGACCAGACTGGCCGCTTGCCCGCCAGCAGATGCAGCCTTTGCAGGGCAACCCGGCTGGCTGCACCCGCCCAGGCAATCACAGCGGCGCAGGCTCCCGATCCCAGCGCTGCTTCCATTGCCCACCAGACGTCTGCAGGTTGCCGCGCCTCGGTAACCAGCACCCTGGAGAGCGCCAGACCCTGCCAGCAGAGCCCTGGCGCATAGGGAATCCATGGCGGGGCAATCAGCATGACCCAGGCCGGATCTGCCGCGGCATGTCCGCGGGTCAGGTGGCTCAGCACCGGACTGAGCAGACCCAGTTCAGCCGAGGCGCCAGCCTCGATGAGCAATTCGGTCAGCCCCCCGGTCGGCCAGCCACCGCCCAGCATCGCATCGAGTTCCGGAAAGCCACTGGGCAGCCGCAGGCCATCGGCTGCAAACCTGCCCCGGCGTTCCACGCCTGGAATATCGACAGGCACGGGGCTTCACTCTGCCATCGACATCCCGTTGCGGATGACGCCGACGACCACACCCTCGATGATCAGATGCTGGACATCGAGATCGACCTTGATGGTTTCGTAGTCGGGATTCTGTGGCAACAGGTAGACCGTTTTGCCGGTCTGGCGATAGCGCTTGACGGTGACCTCTTCATCCATCCGCGCCACCACGATCTGGCCATTGCGCACATCCGGCTGACGACATACGGCAACCAGATCGCCATCCAGGATGCCGGCATCGCGCATGCTCATGCCATGCACGCGCAACAGGTAGTGCGGACGCGGATTGAACAGCGCCATGTCCAGCCGGTAACGGGCCTCGACATGCTCACTGGCCAGCATCGGCTGACCAGCTGCCACCCGCCCGATCAGCGGCAAGCCACCTTCATGGTCGGTATCCAGCAACTGGATGCCGCGCGAAGCACCCGGGATCAGACTGATGACCCCCTTGCGCTGCAGGGCGCGCAGATGCTCCTCGGCGGCGTTGACCGAACGGAAACCGAGCTTGCGGGCGATCTCCGCACGCGTGGGCGGTATTCCGGTTTCAGTCACAAACGATTGAATAAAATCAAGAATTTCTGACTGACGGGCGGTGAGCTCACGCATGACAATACCTGTATATATGAACAGTGGTGGGATTATATACAGAGATCTGCGGTGGGCAACAGCTGGCCAGCGGGGACCGGTTTTGACACCGGCAGCATGCGTTGATGTGTCGGGTATTCGTCCGGCGCCGAACGACACTGATGCAGCCAATTCAGGCCGGACTCCGACGACCGGTCGCTACGCAACCGGATCGGGGACAGCTGACATTCACGCCCGGTCAAAAACCTGAAGAGCAGCCATGGTCAAGCTCTGGACTCAACTGCTTGTTCATGATTTGTTTGCGAATCAATACGGCTTCGTTCATTATTGCTTCGCACGAGAGTCCGCTATGTGGCGGGTTTCCTGCTTCTCGGCGACTAAATTCTTTCCGGGTGTGTATCCATTCAATAATTGCTGTTGAGGAACTATTGCTATGAAAATGAAATCCGCCATTCAGGGTAGTGTCCTGGCCATCGCGATGGTCGTTGCTGCCGGTTGCGCCTCATCGTCCAGCGTCGACGCGCTGTCTGCCCGCCTCGATCGCGTTGCTGCTGATGCCAAGTCCGCTTCCGATGCAGCAGCTGCAGCCAGCTCCACCGCTGCCGATGCCAAGACTGCCGCCTCCGGCGCACAGAGCACTGCCAACCAGGCCCTGAACGCCGCCAACCAGTCGCAGTCCTGCTGTGACGCCACCAACGAGAAGATCGACCGCATGTTCAAGCGGAGCCAGGCCAAGTAAGACGGTCCGCTCTCCGTCTGGGTTTCTGCACAGGAAACCCGATCAGGAAAAAGCCGCAGCAGACGCTGCGGCTTTTTTTTCGTCACCAAAGCCGCCAACGGCAGGCCGCCATTGAGCACCCTGTTTCCAGTCATCCACGAAGATCACGAACTGCTGGTGATCAACAAGCCGGCTGACCTGGTCTGCCACCCGAGCAAGAACGGCGAACTGTCCAGCCTCATCGGCCGTGTGCGACTGCATCTGGGTGCTGACACCCGTCCCCACCTCGTCAACCGTCTGGACCGCGAAACCAGCGGCCTGACACTGGTGGCCAAAACCGATACGGCCGCGCGTGAACTGGGCCGGATCTGGTCGCAGCGCAGGGTCAGCAAGGAGTATCTCGCCATCGTGCATGGTCATGTCGATGCGGATTGCGGCACGATCGATGCACCCCTGGGCAAGGACGAAAGCAGCCGCGTCGCGATCCGGGACTGTGTGCGCGCTGACGGTGCTTCCGCACAGACAGGCTTCGAGGTGCTGCGCCGGTTCAGACAGGGTGACGCTCCATTCAGCCTGCTCCGTGTCCAGCCGCATACCGGCCGCAAACACCAGATCCGCATTCATCTGGCGCATACAGGCCACGCGATCGTCGGCGACAAGATTTATGGCGGTGACGAGGACGCCTATCTGGCGCTGGTCGAAGGCCGCCTTGGCCCAGAACAGCGGGCCGCACTCATTTTTCCGACCCACGCCCTGCACGCACGCGCCCTGCGCTTCCACTGGCGCGGCGAGGCCCACGAGTTTTGTTGCGAACCGGAGGACTGGTTCAGCGGATTTTCGGCGGGGAGTGGCTGACCGGCGTCAGCCGCCACACTGCTGCGGCACGCTTCAGCTTTGCTGGTCTATCATCGCGCCATGGATGATCCATCGAACACAGCACCACCAGATCCGCCCGGGAGCACCCGCATCGCACCCGCTTTCAACCTGCCTCGCTTCACCTGCCCGAGTTGCCACGAACTGGCGGAGCAGGTGTGGCTGAGCGTCTACGCCGCACCAATCAGCAATCCGGCAGCTATACCACTGCGGATTGCAGGTGCAGACCTCGAACGCCTGGGTCGGAACCCGCAGTTTTCGCCGCAGGTACGTGAACAGAAGCTGGCTTACTGGAACAAGGTGAACAGTGGCGCCGTGTTTCTGGAACGCTGGGCGCCGGTACAGACTGAACTGTTTGTCGCGGGCATGGAGATCAGCGCCTGCCGCAATTGCAGGGCAACGGCCGTCTGGCTCGGCGGCCGGATGGTGCATCCCTGACAATGTACAGAGCGGCGCAAATCAATTGCACGCGGATCACGGCTTCTCGTCGTAGCGCGCCAGCGAACCGGCATCGTCGGTACAGTCATGCTGCTTGTCTTCAGTCAGCTTCGAATTGTCGAGCTGGCAACGCACCCGGTTGCCCCAGGCGCGAATGTTGGCATCGAACTCGTCGAGGTCGATGCGCGTTTCTTCCTGGCCCTCGGCCTTGCGGGTGCCGCGCTCAGCGACGATCGCACCCAGCACGTCATTGCTGGTGCTGTCGACCAGCTCCGCCTGGAAGGTCATCTCGATGAAGTCCACCTTGCTGAGCGTGTCCTTGACGGCATCGGCACCCACCTTCACCACCGCTCCGATGGGCGTGTAGGCAAGGATGCCGCGCTTCTTCTTGGCCACCATCAGGTCGGTGAGACCGGTGCGCAGATACAGCACACCGGGCCCGGGCTGCTGTGCGACCGAGTAGCCACCGGCAGCCAGCCGACCTGACAATGCATCACGCATGGCCTCGGCCAGTGCCTTCTGGTCATCGGGCTTCATGCCCTTGATCGGGGAGTCGGGGCTGAAAATGATCTCGGGCTGGTCGACCATGATGGCCGTGTAGCCGGCCAGTCGCTTCACGGCATTCGGGGCGATATAGACCATGTCACCCGGAGCGCCGGCTTTCCCGGCCCGTGGCTTCAGCAGATCGTAATTGGTCAGGAAAGTCTGGTCGTAGGGACGCGCCGCTGGCTCGGCAAGTGCAGCCTGGGCCAGGGTGAGTACGGACAGGACGCTTAGCGAAACAATAATCTGTCGGATCTTCATGACTGAACCCCTTGGTGTTATCCCGATCACATACTGGTACCAACCAGCACCGGAACGCCCTCCTGTCGACGATAGACATCCTCGACCAGGCGCCAGTTTACCCGCGCGGGACGCTCCCGTGTGGCCTGAATATACTCCTCCGTAAGCACGGTCATGGCCCGCTCCCGGGTGGACTTGTCATCCTCGAGCGGCGGGTGGACCTCCAGATACAGGTCGTTTCCCTGCCAGCCGAACTTGTAGGGCTGATTGACGATCGTCACCGGCGTACCCACCGGCACCTGCGGGAACAGCCACTCGATATCTTCGGGATACATGCGGATGCAGCCGTGGGTCACCTGCATGCCGACACCGACCGGCCGGTTGGTACCGTGGATCAGATAGCCATTGATGCTGAGGCGCATCGCGTAGCGACCGAGCGGATTGTCAGGTCCGGCCGGCACGACCTTCTGCAGCTCTCCCCGGCCATCTTCCAGATGTTCCTTGCGAATCGACTCGGGCGGATACCAGGCAGGGTCCTTCTGTTTGGCGACGACTGACCAGCGGCCGATCGGTGTCGACCAGTCCATGCGTCCGATGCTGACCGGAAAGGTGGAAACACCCGGCTGGCCGTTGATCTGGTGAAAAAAGTACAGGCGGTACTCGGCGATATTGACCACCACGCCGCTGCGTGCCGATGGCAGGATAAACTGCTTCGGCAGGCTTACAAGCGTCCCCTCGCCAGGCAACCAGATGTCGACACCCTGATTGGCCCAGACGATTTCCTCGTAACCCAGGCCATGCACGCGCCCGATATCGGTGAGCGTGTCTTCCTGGCGCGCGGCTATCACGTCGACCTCACCGACCAATTGTGCGGCCGGCTGCAAGACCCAGCTATCCGCAGTCGCGAGCGCGGCAGCGGGCACAACGAGGCCGGGGATCAACCAAGGCAGCAGACGAAAGAACCGGCGAAAAACAGCCATGATCATCAGTACCTTATTAACGCCGAGCCCCAGGTGAAGCCGCCACCGAAGCCTTCGAGCAACAACAGGTCACCACGCTTTACCCGGCCATCGCGCACCGCCACATCGAGTGCCATGGGCACTGAAGCTGCCGACGTGTTGCCCTGGTCCTGCACGGTCAACACCACTTTTTCCATCGGCATGCCGAGCCGTTTTGCCGTCGCCTGGATGATGCGGATGTTGGCCTGATGAGGAATCAGCCAGTCGATCGCCGAGGCCTCGAGCTGGCTCGCCGCCAGCGTTGTTTCGACGATGCCTTCGAGCGTCTTGACGGCAACCTTGAACACCTCGTTGCCCTTCATGTGAATGTAGGGCCCCTCGGTCTCACCAGGTTGCTGGCGCCGGGAGGCGCCGTAGGGGTGGTACAGCAGGTCTTTGTAAGTGCCATCCGCCCCGAGGTGACAGGCCATGATGCCGGGCTCGTCAGCGGGCTGCAGGATGACCGCACCGGCTCCATCGCCGAACAGCACGCAGGTATTGCGGTCCGTCCAGTCGGTGATGCGCGACAGGGTCTCGGCTCCGATCACCAGCGCACACTTCGCGCTGCCACCGGCAACGAAACGGTCGGCAATACTCAGGGCATAGATGAAACCACTGCAGGCCGCCTCCACACTGAAAGCGGGACAGGGGCGAATACCCAGGCGCTCCTGCACCAGACAACCGACATTCGGGAACACGAAGTCCGGTGTGGTGGTACCCACCACGACGAAATCGATATCCGCCGCAGTGACACCAGCGGCCGCCATGGCCTGCCGGGCCGCCCGCTCGGCCAGATCGGCCGTGGTCTGGTCATCGGCGGCAATATGGCGCCGCTCGATTCCGGTCCGCGAACGGATCCATTCATCGGTGGTATCGACACGGGTTTCAAGCTCGGCATTGGTCAGCACCCGCTCAGGCAGGTAGCGTCCGGTGCCGGCTATGCGGGAATACTTCATATTGCCTGCTCGGTCAGCAACTGACGAATCCGGTCTGGCACGCGCTTCTCGGCCTCCAGCAGGGCAACGGTGATCGCCTGTTCGAAGGCCAGCACGTCAGCGCCACCGTGACTCTTGATGACGATGCCGTTCAGACCAACCAGGCTTGCGCCATTATAGCGACGCGGATCGAGCCGCCGCCCGAGTGATTTCAGGACCGGCCATGCAATCAGACCGGCCAGGCGCCGGTAAATTCCGGCACGAAACTCGAGCTCGAGAAAATGACGGATCAGCTTGGCGGTTCCTTCCATTGACTTCAGCGCGATATTGCCGCTGAAACCGTCGCAGACGATCACATCGGCACGATCATCCTGGATCGCGTCGGCTTCAACGAAGCCGACGTAGTTGAGGACGCTGGCTGACAGCAATACCGCGGCCTGCTTGACGACGTCATTGCCCTTGATGTCCTCGGCGCCGATATTGAGCAGGCCGATGCGTGGCCGATCGATGGATTCGGTGACACCTGCAACCACCGAACCCATGACCGCGAACTGGAACAGTTGCTCTGCCGTGCAGTCGGCGTTGGCACCGAGATCGAGCATGTGGATGGCCCCGTGCCGGGTTGGCAGCAGGGCCATGATCGCCGGGCGATCAATGCCCGGCAGGGTCTTGAGCACGAATCGCCCGGTCGCCATCAGGGCACCGGTATTGCCGGCACTGACGCAGGCACTGGCACGGCCATCACGAACCAGATCGATGGCAACGCGCATCGAGGAATCTTTCTTCTTGCGCAGCGATTCAGCCGGTGGCTCATCCATCGCCACCACCTGCCGCGCATCGATGATCTCGACCCCAGGCGGCAGGCCGCCGGAACTCGCGACGATCGGCTCGATGATCTCGCGCTGGCCGACCAGGATGATGCGCACACCAGGCCGACGGCGCACCAGCTGCAGCGACGCCGGAACGCAGATCTGCGCACCGGTATCACCGCCCATGGCATCAACGGCGATGGTGACGGCTTCGGCCATCAAAGGCTCCGGAAAAATGGAAGGACGCGCCAGGCCGTCCGCATGGAAGCACAAGCCGCCGGCGCATGCCGGGCGACCTGTACATCCGGGGTACCGTCGGAACTAATCGTTATCGCCAGAATCCGGCGTATCGATGACCTTCTTGCCACGATAGTAACCATCGGCACTGATGTGATGCCGGCGGTGCGTCTCGCCAGTGGCCGGCTCGGTCGAGATGGCCGGCGCTTTCAGCCGGTCATGCGACTGACGCATGCCCTTTCTGGACGGTGTTACACGACTCTTCTGAACTGCCATTGCAGGTCTCCTGATGGTTCAATCATTGCCCGGCTGGTCTTTACGTCCCAGCAAAGCCGCCAGTCCTGCCAGCGGTCGGCGGGTGGGCTCAGCAGCCTCCGCTCCACCACTGACACTCAGTCCCTTGGCATCCCACTCTGCAGGCGCCACACAGTGCTGTCCTTCCGCGTGACGTGGCGCAAGCGGCAGTACTGCCAGTACCTCATCCTCCACGACCTGATCCGGCAGCAGTTCATCGTTTGCCAGCAGCAAGGTGTCGAAGGGATCAGCCAGCCCCTCTGCCTCACGATCCGTGCGGACCATGGTCAGACGCACGTCCACGTTCACCGGCCAGTCCAGCGCCTTCAGGCACCGCTGGCATTCGACAGGGACGAAGCCACCGACGATCAGATGCAGTTGCGGGTACCCTTCTGCACCCGGCTGAAATGCCAGCGTCGCTTCCAACTCGGGGGACGGCCCAGCCGCCACCCCATCTGCTGCAGCCGCGAGGCTCGCCAGACGCGGCAGCGATGCAACCGGATAACGGAAATCCAGTCGCGCCTGCCGGGCTACCAGATCCTCAATTTCAACCGATCCGATCCGCCTGGCTGTCATGGCGGCGCCAATAATAGGTAGGGTCTCGGGGTGTGTCAAAATCATCTGCAATCCTGTCCGCGTCATAATCCGGCCTGCGGGCCCGGGCAAATGAGGACTTTCGATATATGGGTCACGGCCCCAAAGTGCTTCTGGCTTCCCAATCAGCCTATCGGCGCGAACTGCTGGGACGACTGCTCGACACCTTTGAAAGCTTCGCACCCGAGGTCGATGAAACCGCCCTGCATGGCGAGGAACCCGGCGCGCTGGCGCAGCGGCTGGCCCTGCTGAAAGCCCGGGCCGGCGCTGCACACGCACCCGGAACAGTGGTTATCGGCAGCGACCAGGTTGCCGCCCTCGGCACGCAGATACTGGGCAAGCCGGGCTCTACGGAGCGCGCCGTCAGTCAGCTACTGCAATGCTCCGGACAGGTGGTCGTCTTCCATACGGCGGTCTGCCTGCTCGGACCCGGGAGCCGCGCTCGGCTCGATCATCTGGACACCACACGGGTACGGTTCCGCCAGCTGACCGAAGCCGTGGCGAGGCGCTATGTCGCTGCCGACCAGCCGCTGGACTGCGCCGGCAGCTTCAAGGCTGAACGCCGGGGCGTGATCCTGCTCGAGAGCATCGACAGCCGCGATCCCACCGCGATTCAGGGCCTGCCGCTGATCTGGGTGGCCCACGCCCTGCAAGCCTGCGGCGTTGAAATGATCTGAGCCATCACCCCGCTGGTTGCTCGCGTGGCTGCATCCGGATGCGATCAAGCGGCCCCGTGAGATCGTCGCCCAACGGCGCTTCAATGGTCAGCACCCCCTGGTGGGGACTCGTGAAGGCCAGCGACCGGGCATGCAGAAAGAGCCGCTTGAGACCGTACCGCGCCACCGCCGGATCGTCGGCAACACCATAGCGCTCATCACCGGCGACTGGATGCCCGATGGATGCTGCATGCACCCGGATCTGGTGCGTACGGCCGGTGGTCAGGTGCACCTCGACCAGCGCCGCTTCGGCAAAACGTTCCAGCGGCACAAAATGCGTCAACGCGGCTTTGCCAGCGGCATCCACCCGCACATGCCGCTCACCGCCCCGCCGCTCATCGGTGACCAGCGGGGCATTCACGCTGCGCGCACGGCCCGGCCAGCGGCCGATCAGCAAGGCGAGATAGCGCTTGTCGATGCTCCCGTCCCGGAACTGCGCATGGAGCGCCCGCAGCGCACTGGCCCGTTTGGCCACCAGCAGACATCCGCTCGTATCGCGATCCAGGCGATGCACGAGTTCCAGATGTTCGCGGGGACCGCGTACCGCGCGCAGCAGTTCGATGGCACCGAGGCTGATGCCACTGCCACCGTGCACCGCCAGGCCGGACGGCTTGTTGAGCACCAGCAGGTCCTGGTCTTCATACAGGACGCTGTCATTGATCCAGTCGGCGCGTACCCGCGAAACCGGCAATGGCGTCCGCGCATCGGCCTGACGAACCGGAGGAATGCGGACTTCATCACCGGTATTCAGCCGGTAGCCGGCCTGCACCCGGCGACTGTTGACGCGTACTTCGCCGCCACGAATCAGCCGGTAGACGTGGGCACGTGGCACGCCTTTCAGACGGGTCAGCAGGAAGTTGTCGAGACGACGCCCGGCCTCTTCACTGGTCGCCGTGACACGCTCCACCCGGGGCGAGTCGGCAGTCACGGGAATTCCTGTATCGGCAAGGGCTTAAGCCTCGAATCGCATTGCTGGGGCCAATTGTCGCTGCTATAGTAATCGACTGCTAGGCCAAGCGTCGCCGACTGTCAAGTCTCAGCGCTGTCTTCGCCCGCGACGGTCGCAGATTGCGATCTGATCTAACGATAGGGCTATCGGTGACGTATCACACCCCGGTAGATCCACGGCCCGCGTTGAGGCGGGCCACGAGCGGGCCTCCTGCTGGTGCGGATCAATAATCCACCCAGAGTCGGTCAGGCGAGAATTCCAGGAATCTGAAGAGTGACAGCAATCGATCACCGCAGAATGGAATCCGGGCACTCCGCGCCATGGCGCCGCACCACCGCAAGTGGTATGGCGACAGGCGGAATGATGCTGTATGTCCCGAAGCCAGACCTTTCGCACCCAGGTAGCCCAGGTACTGTCACGCGTACTTGCGAGTATGTAAGGGCTTATGAAGAGAATGCTTGTCAATGCAACTCAGGAAGAGGAGTTGCGAGTAGCGATGGTCGATGGCCAGCGCCTGTTTGATCTTGATATAGAGAGCCAGTCCCGGGAACAGAAAAAAGCCAACATCTACAAAGGCCGGATCACGCGGGTCGAGCCCAGTCTTGATGCCGCGTTTGTCGAGTATGGGGGCGACCGTCACGGCTTCCTGCCGCTGAAGGAAATCTCCCGGGAATACTTCATCGCCGAACCTGCGGCAGGTGCCCGCGTCAATATCCGCGATGTGCTCCGTGAGGGGCAGGAAATCGTCGTCCAGGTTGAAAAGGAAGAGCGTGGCAACAAGGGTGCCGCGCTGACCACCTACATCAGCCTCGCCGGCCGTTTCATCGTCCTGATGCCGAACAACCCCGGGGCCGGCGGTGTTTCGAGGCGCATGAGCGGTGATGACCGCGACGAAATGCGCGAGACGCTCAACGAGATCGGTGTGCCAGAAGAGATGGGCATGATCGTCCGTACTGCTGGCGTCGGCCGCTCCGCAGAAGAACTCAAGTGGGACATGGATTACCTGCTGGGCATCTGGGAAGCCATCAAGAAGGCCGTGGTGTCCCGCCCTGCCCCGTTCCTGATCTTCCAGGACAGCAACGCGATCATCCGCGCGCTGCGCGACCACCTCGCCAACGATGTCGGCGAAATTCTCATCGACGACGAGAAGGCATACGAGGAAGCCCGGCAGTTCGTCGAGCGCGCCATGCCGCAGAACCTGCGCAAGTTGCGCCACTACACCGATCAGGTTCCACTGTTCACCCGCTTTCAGATCGAGAGCCAGATCGAGTCGGCGTTCTCGCACAACGTTGACCTGCCTTCCGGTGGCAGTATCGTCATCGACCACACCGAGGCGCTGGTTTCCATCGACATCAACTCGGCTCGCGCCACCAAGGGCGGTGACATCGAGGCAACCGCCTTTGCCACCAACCTGGAAGCAGCCGACGAAATCGCCCGCCAGCTGCGCCTGCGCGATCTTGGCGGCTTGATCGTCATCGACTTCATCGACATGGGACCACAACGCAATCAGCGCGATGTCGAGAACCGGCTGCGTGATGCCGTGCGCATGGACCGCGCGCGGGTGCAGATCGGCAAGATCTCGCGTTTTGGCCTGCTGGAGATGTCCCGTCAGCGTCTGCGTCCGTCGCTCGGCGAATCGGCACACCAGCCCTGCCCGCGCTGCAATGGCATGGGCTCGATCCGCAGCGTGGAATCGCTGGCGCTGGCAGTACTGCGCCTGGTCGGCGAGGAAACCCGCAAGGATCGCACCTCCAGGGTCATCGCGCAGCTGCCGGTGGCGGTCGCCAATTACCTGCTTAACGAAAAACGGGAGTGGATCCGCGCCATCGAGGCACGCGACAACCTGCAGGTCATTCTGGTTGCCAATCCAGACCTCGAAACACCCAACTATTCCCTCCGTCGCGTACGTGATGACCAGCTGGGACTGCCGGAAAATTCGGCGGTCAGCTATCAGCTTGTCGGGCAGGCCAGCGAAGAGTCGGCATCTGGCGATGAACTGGCGGCACCCAAGCCGCAACCGCAGGCACCGGCCGTCGCAAGCATTCTGCCCGTCGCACCGGCACCCGCACACATACCACGGGACACAGCCACCATCGCTGTTGCCACCCCGGGCCTGCTGACCCGCCTGCGCACATGGCTGTTTGGCAGCAGCCCGCCGGCTGCAGAAACCGACAGCAACAGCCGGGACAACGGTGAGCGCCGGCCACGGACCGAATCGTCAGCGCACCGCGGCCGCAGCGATGGGCGCGCCCAGGGGCGTGCGCGCGGGCCTGGCGGCGGCGACCGCCCCGCGCAGCAGCGCCGCGGCAATCGCCCGCCACGTCGCGAGCAGCGCGATGGCGAGAGCAGCAACCGCAACCAGGACGCCAACCGTCAACCCGATGCACGCACGGCTGCCGAACCGCGCAACAATGACAACCGGCGTCCAGAGCCACGCGACAACGATAACCGGCGCACCGAGCCGGCAGCGGGCGAGAATCCACAGGCTGAGGGCCGGAACGCCAGCAACGAACAGCGCAATGCCAACGGCAATCGCAGCGAACGGTCGAGGCGTGGCCGGCGGCGGCGCGGTGGCGGTGGCGGTGACCGCGACAACCAGGGTGAGGCGCGTACCAGCAATCCGGCATCTTCATCCGGACCGGCGGTCAACGGTACAGAACATCCAGCAGCAGCTGCCCCGGCGGTATCGGTATCGCCGCAAGCCCAGACCCCGTTGCCCACTGCACCAGCACCAGCCCAGGTACCGGTAACGGCACCCATGCCGGCGCCAGAGCCTGCTCCCGCACCACGCCCGGTCGCGGCGCCCGTGCAACCGTCAGCTGTGAGCAGCGTGACCACTCACACCGTATGGACGAACCGGGATGGTGAGCGTCCGGATACAGACCGGGACGCCTGATATACCAGGTTGGTCAGGAGTTGTGCCCGGCAAGACGCCGGGCTTTCTCTGCGCTGAGTCGCTCAAGCTCGTCGAGCAGGCCGTCCATGGACGCCTCAACCATGTCGAGTACCCGCTCGAAGCCGGTACTGCCGCCGTAATAGGGGTCGGGTATGCTGCGCGCCGCTCGCTCCGGCGAGTAATCGAGCAGCAGGCGGATTTTCCCGTGGTGCTCCTCGGCCGCCGCTTCAAGCAGCGCCGAGCGGTTGTCTTCATCCATGGCCAGCAACAGGTCGAAGCGGATGAAATCCACAGCTTCGACCCGCCTCGCCCGCAGCTTCGAGATATCCACACCACGACGCAGCGCTGCTGACTGGGCACGCGGATCAGGCGGCGCACCCTCGTGGTAACCATGCGTACCCGCCGAGTCCACCTCGACCGGCAAGGCCAGTTGACACGCTGCCAGACGCTGGCGAAGAACGCCCTCTGCCATCGGTGAACGACAGATATTGCCCATGCACACGACCAGAACGCGGAGCCTTTCGGGTGGCGGTTGCTGCTTGCCGCGCCATGAAAATCTCATGCTGACATACCCGTGGACCGCATGAACTCCAGCGCACGCTGCAAGTCCTCTGGCGTATCGATATCCGGGCCATGCGGCTCGATGGCCTGTGCAATGCGGATTTCAAGACCCATCCACATCGCCCGCAACTGCTCCAGGTTTTCACACTGCTCCAGATAACAGGGTGGTGACACCGCCAGTGCACGCAGTGCGCCGATACGGTAGGCATACAGGCCGATGTGCCGGGCGCTCACCGGGAAGCCACCGTCTCCGCCCGCTGGCCCGGCGCCGGTGTGACCGGCCGCCGGAATCGGCGCACGACTGAAATACAGGGCGCGCCCGGCAGCGTCGCTGACCACCTTGACCACATGTGGACTGCGGTAGTCCTCGGCGCGCGTGATCCGGGTACACAGCGTGGCCATCGCTGCATCCGCATGCTCGATCAGCAACCCGGCAACCTGGTCAATGCTCGAAGCCGGCACCAGTGGCGCATCACCCTGACAGTTGACGACCAGATCGTCATCCGGCCACCCGCGCTGCCCGGCCACCTCCGCCGCGCGCTCCGTTCCTGACCGGTGCTGCGCCGAAGTCATTACCGCTTCGGCACCAAAACGCCGCGCAGCCGTGATGATCCGCTCATCATCGGCAGCGATCAGCACCTCCAGTGCACCACTCGCACACGCCTGCCGCCAGACGTGTTCCAGGACCGGACGCCCGGCCAGGTCCGCAAGCAACTTGCCGGGGAACCTCGACGCCGCGTAGCGCGCCGGAATAACCACCCTGAACCTTGCAACTGACATCAATACAACCCGATCATGCAGAGAATCTGGCCAGACGGGCCAGCACGAACTCGCGGAATTCTGCGGGCATGTCGATCTCCATCGGCACCATCCACAGCGCACAGCCCGCCAGAGGCTGATATTTTACGGCGTCTTTTTCCGTCATGAAGACCGGCGTATCCGCATGTTCAAACAACTCCGCCAGTGACACGCGGCAGTGGTCTGCGACCGGCACCGGGATCACCTCCATGCCGGCCGCGGCCAGCTGCGCATAAAAACGCCGTGGATTGCCGATTCCTGCCAGCGCGCGCACCCGCTGCCCGCGAAAACTCTCCAGACTGCGGCGTTCGCTGCCATCCAGCGCCACGGCGCAGTCGATCCGGACATGAAAGACGGTGCCATCGCCATCGTCCTTGCCACCATTCAGCAATACCGCATCGACTTCCGCCAGTCGGCCGGGAGATTCACGCAGCGGGCCCGCCGGCAGCCACAGTCCATTGCCGAACCGTCGTTCGCCGTCGACCACCGCAATCTCCAGGTCGCGCGCCAGACGATAGTGCTGAAGCCCGTCATCGGCAATGACCAGATCGACGCCCTCGGCCAGCAGTCGTTTGCCGGCGGCAACGCGGTCAGGGCAGATACAGACCGGCACACCGGTCCGGCGGCGCAGCAACAAGGGCTCGTCACCGACTTCGGCGGGATCATCGTCCGGTTGCACCAGATGCGGCACGGATCGCGCCCGACCGCCATAGCCGCGGCTGACGATGCCGGGCACGAAACCCGCTGTGCGGCAGACATTTGCCAGCCAGTCCACCACCGGCGTCTTGCCGGTACCGCCGACCGTGATATTGCCGACCACGATCACCGGAACCGGCAGTCGCCGTGGGCGGCCGGGTCCCGATTTCCAGTACCAGCGGCGCAGCTTTACGGCCAATCCGAACAGCCAGGAGAGTGGCAACAGCAGCAGGTTCGCTGGCGATCTGCCTTGCCAGAGCGCTTCGAACTCCCGGGCCAGGCTAAACCGCGTCATCCCGGAACTGCAGACGGTGCAGATTGGCGTAGTGGCCTCCGGCCGCGAGCAATGCGGAATGGCTCCCCGATTCAACGATGCGGCCATCCGCCATGACGATGATCCGGTCCGCACTTTCAATTGTCGAGAGGCGATGGGCAATGACAAAGGTGGTGCGGTTCTTCATCAGGTGCACCAGCGCTGACTGGATACGCCGTTCGGACTCCGTATCGAGCGCCGAGGTTGCCTCATCCAGAATCAGTATCGGGGCATTCTTGAGCAGTGCGCGCGCAATGGCGATGCGCTGGCGCTGGCCACCTGAAAGCAGTACGCCGCGGTCACCGACCCAGGTATCAAGCCCGTCAGGCAACTGGGCGGTGAATTCATCCACATAGGCGGCGCGCGCAGCGGCCTCGATATCGGCACGCGTTGCGTCTTGACAGCCACCGTAGGCGATGTTGCCGGCGATCGTGTCGTTGAACAGCACCACTTCCTGGCTGACCAGGCTGATCTGGTCACGCAGCGCCGACAGCCGGTAGTCACCAACGGGCTGATCGTCGATGAGCAGGACGCCCGAACTGACGTCATAGAACCGGGGCAGCAGTCCGACCAGCGAACTCTTGCCGCTGCCAGAACGTCCGACAATGGCCAGGGTCTGGCCGGCAGGCACCGTCAGGCTGATGTCGTGCAATACATTGCCCTGATCGGCATATCCGAAACCGACGTCCCGAAATTCCACCCGGCCGCTGACCCGCGCCGGCACCAGCGTGCCGGTATCCCGCTCGCCATCCTCATCGAGCAGGCGAAACACGCTGGCACCACCGGCAATTCCGCGCTGCAGGGCTGCGTTGACGTTCGTCAGCGCCTTGAGCGGACGCATCAGGAGCAGCAAAGCCGCAATGAAACCGCCAAAGTCGCCGACATCCAGCGCATTGCGCACGGAATCCTGGGTGGCGACAAACACCACACCGGCCAGACCGATGGCGGCCAGAAAGACGGTTATGCCGTCGCCGATCGCCTTGGTTGCGAACAGGCGCATGTTCATCCGGCGGTTGTTTTCATTGGCCGTCTCGAAGCGCCGCGCTTCGTATTCCTGGCCGTTGAAGATCTTGATGATCCGGTGACTCTGCAGCACCTCGGTGGTGATGCGCGTGAGATCGCCCATGGACTCCTGGATCCGCGTGCTGTGACGACGGAACATGCGCGCCAGCGTCCGGATCAATACCGCCAGGACGGGCGCCGCGATGAACACGAAAGCCGTGAGCACCGGACTCAGATAGATCATGTAGGCGATCAACCCGACAGTGGTGAGACTGTCGCGAATCAGGACGGTGACCACGTTGGAAGTGGCGTCGGCAACCTGCTCGATGTTGAAGGTCAGCTTGGAAAGCTGCATGCCGGCGACGGTGGTATCGAAAAAGCGCGTCGGCAGAGCGAGGAACTTCACGAACACTTCGCCGCGCAGTCTCTTTATGATCTGGCGCCCGATCCAGCCGATCCCGTAGGTCGCGGCAAACTCGCCGGTGCCACGAACCAGGAAGAGCAGCAGGATGCCGAGCGGCAACCAGCGCCGGATCAGCTCCTGGTAGGGTCCTTCGGCCGCAGGTGGCGCACCTATTGCCGAGATCAGCTTGTTGATCAGGTAGGCAAAGCCGGTATCCGTGGCTGCATAGACCGCCATGCCCAGGGCTGCAACGAGAAAAACCCGCCAGTGCGGCAGGCAATAAGCGAGCAGTCGCCGGTATATCTGGCCGGCGCTCAGCTCGCCTGCTGACGGGTTGCTGTCGGGTCTGCCCACCGGTTACGGATCTGCCT
>JAUPLK010000034.1 GCA_030836925.1 Pseudomonadota bacterium | reverse complement strand
CAGGAGGAGTAGTTGCCTTTCCACGGGATGCCGTGGCCGCGGTCGAGTTCGAGGATCCAGCCGGCCACGTTGTCGAGGAAGTAGCGGTCGTGGGTGACGGCGATGACGGTGCCCGGATATTGCTCGAGGAATTTTTCCAGCCAGGCCACCGATGCGGCGTCGAGATGGTTGGTCGGTTCGTCGAGCAGCAGCATGTCGGGTTCGGACAGCAGCAGGCGGCACAGGGCCACGCGCCGCCGTTCACCACCGGACAGTTGTTCGACCTTGGCATCCCAGTCGGGGAGGCGCAGGGCATCGCCGGCGATTTCCAGTTTGCGCTCGATTTCCCAGCCGTTTTTGGCTTCGATGGCGTCCTGCAGTTTTGCCTGCTCGTCGAGCAGCTTGTTCATCTCGTCGTCTTCGAGCGGCTCGGCGAACTTCTCGCTGATCTCGTTGTAGCGTTTGACCAGCTGCATCATCTCGCCGAGGCCTTCCTCGACGACCTGGCGCACGCTGCGGCCGGCGGGGAGGTCGGGTTCCTGCGGCAGAAAGCCGATGCGGATGCCGGGTTGCGGGCGGGCCTCACCCTCGAAATCCTTGTCGACGCCGGCCATGATCCGCAGCAGCGTGGACTTGCCCGAGCCGTTCAGGCCGAGCACGCCGATCTTGGCGCCGGGGAAGAAGCTGAGTGAGATGTCCTTGAGGATGAAACGCTTGGGCGGAATGATCTTGCCCACCCGGTTCATCGTGTAAACGTATTGCGCCACTGGATCTGCCTGCGGGATTGTCGTGCGGGAAATGCCGCGCGATTATCCGGCAAGCGCCGGAGCTTGGAAAGTTATAATCCGGACCATGACCGACAGTCGCAATGCCGTGCTGGTTCTCAAGGGCGCCAACATCGCCGCCTATGGTTTTGGTGATGGCCACCCCTTCGGTCCGGACCGTCACGCTGCCTTTCACGATGAGCTTGCCCGGCGTCCCGTCAGCCCTGAAGTCCGGCTGGCTGCGGCGGGTGAAGCCACGCATGCCGAGCTGACGGCTTTTCATACACCCGGGCATGTGGCGCGCGTGGAAGCCCTGTGCCGCGAGGCTGAGGGCTGGCTGGATGGCGGGGACACGCCGGCCCGGCGTGGCCTGGATGCGGCGGCGGCGGCCGTCGTCGGCGCATCGGTTTTCGCGATGGAAGCCATCATGGCCCGGCAGGCGCGACGGGCCTTCGTGCCGATCGCCGGGCTGCATCACGCGGGCCGCGATCATGCCGCCGGTTTTTGTGTCTATAACGACTGTGGCGTGGTGATCGAACTGCTGCGCGCCCGGCATGGCCTCAGCCGGATCGCTTATGTCGATATCGACGCCCATCACGGGGATGGCGTTTACTACGCGTTCGAATCGGATCCGGCGCTCTGCTTTGCCGATATCCACGAGGACGGCCGCTGTCTGTACCCCGGCACCGGGGCGGCTGACGAGACCGGTCGCGGCGCGGCTGCCGGCACGAAGCTCAATATCCCGCTGGCACCAGGCGCCGGCGACGAGGAGTTCCGCGGTGCGTGGGAGCGGGTCGAGGCGCATCTCGCCGCGGCCCGGCCGGAATTCATCGTCTTCCAGTGCGGAGCGGACAGCCTGGCGGGCGATCCCATCACCCATCTGCGCTATTCGCCGGCCGCACACGGTTATGCCGCCGCGCGTCTGTGTGCGCTCGCCGACCGCCATTGCGAAGGACGCCTGCTGGCCACGGGTGGCGGTGGCTACAACCGGGCCAATCTCGCTGCGGCATGGACTGCGGTGGTCGAGGCCTTCGTCGCGGCGGGCCGGCCGGCCTGAGCGGAATGGATTCTGCCGTTGGTCGCCGCCGGAGCGGAGGCCTCGGGTAGAATGACCCGCTTTTCCAGTGGAGGCCACCCAGAATGTTCAGGCGGGATTGCACGATTGCCGGGTTTGACCCCGAGCTTGCCCGGGCCATCGACAGCGAGCGTGGCCGGCAGGAAGACCATGTCGAGCTGATCGCTTCGGAAAACTATGCCAGCCCGCGCGTGCTCGAGGCGCAGGGTTCGGTGCTGACCAACAAGTACGCCGAGGGTTATCCGGGCAAGCGCTACTACGGCGGTTGCGAGTACGTTGATATTGCCGAGACCCTGGCGATCGAGCGGGCGAAGCAGCTGTTTGATGCTGCCTACGCCAATGTGCAGCCGCATTCGGGATCGCAGGCCAATGCCGCCGTCTATCTGGCCCTGCTGCAGCCGGGCGATACGGTGCTCGGCATGAGCCTCGCGCACGGCGGGCACCTCACGCATGGCTCGCCGGTCAACTTCTCCGGGCGCCTGTTCAATATCGTTTCCTATGGTGTCGATGCAGCGACGGGCCTGATCGACTACGCACAGCTCGAAAGCCTTGCGCGCGAACACAAACCGCGCATGATCATCGCCGGCTTCTCCGCCTATTCGCGGGTGATCGACTGGCAGAAATTCCGCACGATTGCCGACAGTGTCGGTGCATACCTGTTTGTCGACATGGCGCATGTGGCCGGACTGGTCGCGGCGGGGGAGTACCCGAATCCCGTTTCGATCGCCGATGTGACGACCACCACCACGCACAAGACATTGCGGGGTCCGCGCGGCGGCCTGATCCTGGCGCGCGAGAACGAGGAGATCGCCAAGAAGCTCAACTCGCTGGTGTTCCCGGGCACCCAGGGTGGCCCCCTGATGCATGTGATCGCGGCCAAGGCCGTCGCCTTCCTCGAAGCGCTGCAGCCCGAGTTCAAGGCCTACCAGCGCGAGGTCAAGAGCAACGCACAGCTGCTGGCGCGCTGCCTGACCGATCGCGGCTACAAGATCGTGTCTGGAGGCACCGAGAACCACATGTTCCTGCTCGACCTGATCGACAAGGACATCACCGGCAAGGACGCCGATGCCGCACTCGACCGGGCCAATATCACGGTCAACAAGAATGCCGTGCCGAATGATCCGCGCTCGCCCTTCGTGACCAGCGGTGTGCGCATGGGTACACCGGCCGTGACCACGCGCGGTTTTCGCGCGCCGGAGATCGAGCAGCTTGCCGGCTGGATCGCCGACATCCTGGATGACATCGGCAATGCCGAACGTTCGGCGGCGATCCGCGGCAAGGTCATCGAGCTGTGTGCACGCTTTCCCGTCTACCAGTGAGTTGAAAGAGGCAGGCCGGTTGTGCATTGCCCGTTCTGCAGCCATCCCGAAACCAAGGTCATCGATTCGCGGCTGGCCGGCGAGGGCCTGCAGGTGCGCCGGCGCCGCGAATGCCTGGCCTGTGCCGAGCGCTTCACGACTTTCGAGACGGCCGAGCTGGTCATGCCGCGTGTGATCAAGCGCGACGATACGCGCGAGCCTTTCGATGAGGGCAAACTTCGCAGCGGCATGGTGCGGGCGCTCGAGAAGCGCCCGGTCGACAGCGAAGCGGTGGAAGCGGCGCTGGCACGGGTCACGCATCGCCTGCAGACCATGGGCGAGCGCGAAGTCGCCTCGCGCCGCATCGGCGAGCTGGTGATGGAGGAACTGCGCGCGCTGGACGAGGTGGCCTACGTGCGTTACGCCTCGGTCTACCGGAGTTTTCAGGACGTCGAGTCGTTCCAGGAAGAGATCCGCCGCATGCGCGAACTCGGTGACCAGGACCGCCGGCGCACGCAGTTGCCACTGTTGCCGGATGAGTCAGCGTGAGTACGGCCGGTCCGGCCTGGAGCGCTGCGGATCACCGCCACATGGTGCGTGCCCTGCAACTCGCCGCACGCGGCCTGAACGGCACAGCGCCGAACCCACGGGTAGGCTGTGTCATCGTGCAGGGTGAAACGGTCGTCGGCGAGGGCTGGCACCGGCAGGCCGGCGGCCCGCATGCCGAAGTCTTTGCGTTGCAGGCAGCCGGGGACAAGGCACGCGGTGCGACAGCCTACGTGAGTCTCGAACCCTGCTGTCACCAGGGCCGCACACCACCCTGCAGCGATGCCTTGCTGAAGGCCGGCATCGGACGCGTGGTATATGCCGCGCAGGATCCCAATCCGCAGGTCAATGGCGGCGGCGGCCAGGCGCTGCGGGCGGCCGGCATGGAGGTCTGCAGCGGACTGATGGCGGCGGAGTCGGAACGTCTGAATGCCGGTTTTTTCATGCGCATGCGCCGTGGCCGGCCGCTCATCCGCTGCAAGATTGCCGCCAGCATCGACGGCCGTACGGCGCTGGCCGATGGCCGCAGCCAGTGGATCACCGCAGAGCCGGCCCGGCTGGATGTGCAGCGCCTGCGCGCGCAGAGTTGTGTGGTGCTGACCGGCATCGGTACGGTGCTGGCGGATGATCCCTTGCTCAACGTGCGCGGACTGGCCGATGAAGCCGGCCGGCAGCCGCTGCGTGTGGTTCTGGATTCCGGCTTGCGCACGCCGCCCGATGCGCGGTTGCTGTCTGTATCCGGTGAGGTGCTGGTGATCGGTGCCGGCAGTACTGAAGGAAAGGCTGCGCTTGAGGCGCGCGGTGCGCGCGTGGAATTGCTGGCTGGCGCCGACGGTCGCGTGGACCTGGCCGGCGTGATGCAGCGTCTCGCGGCGCTGCAGATCAACGAAGTACTGGTGGAGGCGGGGCCGGTGCTCAATGGCGCGCTTTTGGCTGCGGGTCTGGTCGATGAGCTGATCGTGTATCAGGCCGCGCATGTGCTGGGCTCCACGGCACGCGGCATGTTCGAGTTGCCGCCGCTGCAGGAGATGGAAAAACGGCCGGCCTTTGCGTTGCTGGAGGCCCGCCATGTGGGGGCTGACCTGCGCCTGCGCTACAGGCCGCTCGTTGCAGGAGAAAGGGCAGACTGATGTTTACGGGAATCGTGCAGGCACTGGGCACCGTCGTGACGACGACAGCAACGCCATCGGGCCGGCGCTGTGAATTTGCACTCGGTGCGCTGGCCGGGCGCCACTTCAATCCGGGTGACAGCATCGCCGTGAACGGTGCCTGCCTGACCGTGGTGACGCTGGCTGCCGACCGCTTTGGCGCCGATATCTCGGCCGAGACGCTGCGGGTCACGACCCTCGGCAGCCTGCAGCCCGGCAGTCCGGTGAACCTGGAGCCGGCGCTGACCCTCAGCGATCCGCTGGGCGGGCACCTGGTGACCGGTCATGTGGACGGCATTGCCGAGGTGGCGGAGCTGCGCCGGGAAGCCGATACGGCGATCGTCCGCTTTGCGCTGCCCGAGGGCCTGCGCCGCTATGCAGCCCGCAAGGGTTCGATCTGCATCGACGGCGTCAGCCTGACGGTCAACGACGTCGCCGATGGCCGCGTGCTGGTAACTCTCGTGCCCCACACGCTCGGACAAACTATCATGCAGCACTATGAGGTCGGCACGCGGGTCAACGTCGAGGTTGACCTGGTGGCGCGTTACGTCGAGAGATTGCTGGGAACGACATGAACCCGATACAGGACACAAGGCGGGGCGGGGCTGAACGGGCCGAGAGCGGCTTCAGCCCGATTGCGGAGATCATCGATGACATCCGCAAGGGGCGGATGGTCATCATCGTCGACGACGAAGATCGCGAGAACGAGGGCGATATCCTCATGGCCGCCGCCAAGGTGCGCGCCGAGGACATCAACTTCATGGCCCGCTACGGCCGTGGCCTGATCTGCCTGACGCTGACGCGGGCACGCTGCCAGCAACTGCGGCTGCCGCTGATGGTCGGTGATACCGACCGGGAGCACGGCACCAATTTCACGATTTCCATCGAGGCGGTCGAAGGCGTCACCACCGGCATTTCGGCGCATGACCGCGCGCGTACCGTGCGGGTTGCGGTCGGGCCGGATGCGACGCCGGAAGATCTGCGTCAGCCCGGCCATGTGTTTCCGCTGATGGCCCAGCCGGGCGGCGTGCTGACCCGTGCCGGTCACACCGAGGCGGGTTGCGACCTGGCCCGGCTGGCCGGTCTGGAGGCAGCGGCCGTCATCGTCGAGATCCTCAACGAGGACGGCACGATGGCGCGGCGGCCGGAGCTCGAGGCGTTTGCCAAACAGCATGGCCTGCGCATCGGCACGATCGCCGACCTGATCCGCTACCGATTGCGGCACGAGGAGTCGGTCGAGCGTATCGCCGAACAGCAGATCCAGACCGAGTTCGGCGAGTTCCGGCTGGTTTGCTACGAAGACCATGTCACGCGCAACGTGCACCTGGTGCTGATTCGTGGTGACCTCAGCCGGCCGGAGCCGCCGCTGGTGCGCGTGCATGTGCAGGACACGCTGGGCGATGTGGTCGGTGTGCAGAGTCCGGAGCTCGGCTGGCCCTTGCGCGAGGCGATGCGCCAGATCGCGGCCACCGGTCACGGCATCGTCGTGCTGCTGCGCTATGGCGAGTCGCCGCGCGAACTGATGTCGGCCGTCAAGTCGCTGGTCCGGCCCGAGAACGCGGAGCGACCAGCGCCGGCCGGCGGCGCGGTGCTGCGCAGCTACGGCATCGGTGCGCAGATCCTGCGCGACCTGGGTGTGCAGCGGATGCGTGTGCTGAGTGCGCCCAAGCAGATGCATGGCCTGTCGGGCTTCGGTCTCGAGGTCGTCGAATATGTGGATACGGCCGACCGGCCGCAGGCGGACTGAGCGGATGCGCATCATCGAAGGACAACTGGTGGCCAGGGACATGCGCTTCGTGATCGTCGCCGCCCGCTTCAACGACCTGATCGTGCGGAACCTGGTCGATGGTGCAGTGGATGCACTCAAGCGCCATGGCGCCGCCGAAACCGATATCCACGTGGTGCGTGTGCCGGGCGCTTTCGAGTTGCCGCTGGCCGCACATCGTCTGGCCCGGCTGCGCCGCTACGATGCCATCGTCGCGCTCGGTGCCGTGATCCGCGGGCAGACGCCGCACTTCGATTTCGTCTGCACGGAGTGTGCGGCCGGACTCAATCGCGTCAGTCTGGAGTTCGAGGTGCCGGTCGGTTTCGGGGTGCTCACCTGCGATACGGTGGATCAGGCCATGGACCGTGCCGGTGGCAAGGGTGGCAACAAGGGCGCGGATGCGGTGCTGGCTGCGCTGGAAATGGCCAGTCTCCTGCGGCAGCTGGAAGGCTGAGCGCCGCGCATGGCCGCTACAGGTCGACACGGTTCGCGCCGTCTGCTGGTGCAGGCGCTGTATCAGTACCAGCTGAGTGGCCACTCGGCGGCTGAAATTGCCACACAGTTTGCCGGCCAGCGTGATTTCCGCCTCGTCGATGTGGATTATTTTCGTCTGCTGCTCGGCGAGATCCTCGCTGACATCACGGCCCTCGATGCCTTGCTCACCAGGCAGGCCGACCGGCCGGTCGGGCAACTCGATCCGGTCGAGCGCGGCATCCTCTGGCTGGGGCTCGCCGAGCTGAAACTGCATCGCGAGGTGCCGGTAAAGGTCGTGATCAACGAGGCGGTAAAGCTTGCCCACGAGTTCGGTGCCCAGGACGGACACCGTTACATCAACGCGGTTCTCGATCAGCTTGCGCCGGCGTTGCGGCCGGCCGCCTGACAGCACGGTAGCGTGCCGGTGGATGAGCGGACGCTGATCAGCAGGTACTTCACGGGCCGGCAGGGCAGCCGACCGGATGTGCTGCTGGGTATCGGTGACGATGCCGCCGTCCTGCGCTGCGAACCCGGCTGGGATCTGGTGGTCGCGACCGACAGCATCGCCGAAGGCACGCATTTCCCCGCCGGCATTCCGGCCCACGCCATCGGTCACCGCTGTCTCGCCGTCAACCTGAGTGATCTTGCCGCGATGGCGGCCGAGCCGCTGTGGTGTTCGCTGGCCCTGTCGCTGCCGAAGGCGGAGCCGCTGTGGGTGGAGGAATTTGCCGCCGGCCTGTTTGCACTGGCCGACCGTTCCGGCACCGCGCTGATCGGTGGTGACACGGTGCGTGGTCCGCTGGCAGCGACCATCACGGTGCAGGGTCGTGTGCGTCCCGGGGCGGCCGTGACCCGCGCGGGCGCACGTATTGGTGACGGCATCTGGGTGACCGGCCATCCGGGCGATGCGGTGGCCGGCCGACTGTTGCTGGATGGTGCCAGCCAGTTGGCAGCAACTGTTCGCGATGCGCTCTGTCAGCGCTTTCTCTATCCAGAGCCGCGCCTGCACGAGGGCCTGGCCCTGGGAGCGCTGGCGACTGCGATGCTCGATGTGTCGGACGGACTGCATGACGATATCGGCAAGCTGATGATGGCGAGCGGCAGGGGGGCCGAGCTCGATGCCGGGTTGCTGCCGGTGTCGGCAGAACTCCGGGCTGCCGCTGCCGGTCGCGCCATCGAATATGCGCTCACCGGCGGCGATGATTACGAGCTGTGCTTTACGGTTCCGGAACAGGCAACGGCCCGGCTGCAGGCGATGGCAGCGGATTGGCCTGTCGCCATCACGCGGATCGGCACGGTCGTGAGTGAGCCGGGTGTGCGCTGGCAGTACCAGGGCCGTGCACTGCAGGTGCCCGATTCCACCTTCCGGCATTTCTGATGGCGCCCGCGCGTACAACCCCGGTCAGCTGGCGCGAGGTGTTGCGCGATCCGGTGCACTGGCTGGCTTTCGGTTTCGGCACGGGCCTGCTGCCGGCCGCGCCGGGTACCTGGGGCTCGCTGCTGGCGGTAGTCCTTTACTGGTGGCTGCCGCCGCTGCCACTGCCCGTGTTGCTCGCCGGCCTGACGCTGGCTTTTGTTGCCGGTTGCGTGATCTGTGGCACAAGCGCCCGGCGCCTGGGCGTGCATGATCACGGTGGCATCGTCTTCGATGAATTCGTGGGCCAGTGGCTGGTGCTGACCGTGACGCCGCACACGCCGGGCTGGTACCTGCTGGCATTCGTGCTGTTCCGGCTCATGGACATCTGGAAGCCCTGGCCGATTCGGGAGGCTGATCACAGATTGCAGGGCGGTACGGGAATTATGCTCGATGACGTACTGGCGGCCGGATATGCGGCATTGGTCGTCGGGGGGTTGCAGCTGCTGCCGCTGGTCTAAGTTCTTCAGGTCCTGTCCACATGGTTCAGCTTCCGAGACCGAGTGTTGCGCCAGCCGCCTCGGTGGAGGTTCCGGACAAGATCGGCAAATATCCGATCATCAAGGTCGCCGGCAAAGGCACGACCGGCACCATCTATCTTTCGCACGATCCCTATTTCCGTCGTGATGTCGCCATCAAGGTCTACACCACATCCACCGACGATGATCCGCAGCGGGCCCGGATCGCCCGCAAGATGTTTTTCAACGAAGCGCACATGGTCGGGATGCTCCAGCATCCCAACATCCTGCCGATCTACGATGCCGGCGAGGAAGACGGCAAGTACTACGTCGTGATGGAGCATGTGCAGCGGGCGCGGACGCTCGAGGCCTACTGCCGTCCGGACAACCTGCTGCACATCGAAGACGTGGTGAAGATCATCTACAAGTGCGCGAAGGCGCTGCACTACGCGCACAAGCGCGGCGTGATTCATCGCGACATCAAGCCCAGCAACATCATGCTGACCAATGACAACGATGTGCGCATCATCGATTTCGGCATCGCGATACTGCTCGATGCGGATATCTCGCGCATCGAGGGCATTGCCGGCTCACCCAGCTACATGTCGCCCGAGCAGGTGCAGGGCTTCGATATCACGCCGGCCTCCGATCTCTACTCGCTCGGTGCCGTGATGTATGAACTGCTCACCGGCTTCCGGCCGTTTCGCGGCAGCAGTCTCTCGAAGTTGCTGAACCAGATCGTCTACGCGACGCCGCCGCCCATCCACACGCTGCGGCTCGGCGTGCCCGACGAACTCGAGGAGGTGGTGGCCATCGCGCTGCAGAAGGATCCCGCGCGCCGCTATGCCAACGGTGGCGAGTTCGGCGCCCGCCTGACACGCGTCTACCAGCAACTCAAGGCGCAGTGGGACGGCATCGATCGGCACGAACACTTCGACACGCTGCGGCGCCTGTCCTTTTTTCATGATTTCTCGCAGGCCGAGATCCACGATCTGTTGCGTGCCAGCGAGTGGCGGGAGTACATGGCGGGTGACGAGATCATCCGCGAGGGCACGGCCGACGACCGCTTCTACGTGATCGTGACCGGCCGGGTGTCTGTCGAGAGCAACGGGCGCGAGCTGGGCATGCTGAACAGCGGCGACTGTTTCGGTGAAACCGGATACGTGTCCGGTGCCCGCAGCATTTCCAGCTTCCGTGCCCAGGATGCCGTGACTGTGCTGTCGGTGAGTTCGACGATCCTCGAGC
>JAUPLK010000033.1 GCA_030836925.1 Pseudomonadota bacterium | reverse complement strand
TGCGTGGCCTGCCACGGCGAGGGCGGCCGCAGCCAGATGCCCAACTGGCCGGTGCTCGCGGGACAGAAGGCCGACTACATCGAACACGCCCTGCATCAGTACAAGAGCGGCGAGCGCAAGGATCCGATCATGGGCGCGCAGGTGGCGGCGCTGACCGATGCCGACATCAAGGCGCTGGCTGCCTACTTCGCTGCACAACCAGGTCTGCAGACCGCCGCCTACAAGAAATAGACCCGGGCGCATACGCTTCCACTGGCGGGGAGCCCGCATGGATTCCTTCAAGGCACTGCGCATACACCAGGAAGACGGCCGGATCGTGCCGCGCCTGGAACAGCTGAGCCTCGATCAGCTGAGCCCCGGTGAGGTCGTCATCCGCGGCGAATACTCGAGCGTCAACTACAAGGACGCGCTGGCCGCCACCGGCAAGGGCCGCATCCTGCGGCGCTTTCCGCTGGTCGGCGGCGTGGATGTGGCGGGCACGGTCGTCAGCTCGAGCGATCCGCGCTGCAAGCCCGGCGACCGGGTGGTCGTCACGGGCGGTGGCCTGAGTGAAACCCACGACGGCGGTTTCAGCCAGGTCGTGCGGGTGCCCGGCGACTGGGCCATCCCGCTGCCGGAGGGGCTCGACACGCGCACCGCGATGAGTTTTGGCACGGCCGGCTTCACGGCCGCGCTCGCCATCCATCGCCTCGAGCAGAACGGGCAGACGCCCGAGCTCGGTCCGGTGCTCGTCACCGGCGCCACCGGCGGTGTGGGCAGTTTTGCCGTGGCGATGCTGGCCGAACGGGGCTACCAGGTGACCGCGCTGACGCGCAAGACCAGCGCCAGTGACTACCTCAAGAGCCTCGGCGCCAGCGCCGTCATGCCGCTCGATGCGGTGGATGCCGGCACGCAGCCGCTGAAGCGCGCGGTCTGGGGCGGCGCCATCGACAACCTCGGCGGTGCGACGCTGGCCTGGCTGACCCGCACCACCGTGCCCTGGGGCAACATTGCCAGCATCGGTCTCACGCAGGGCACCGAGCTCAATACCACGGTGCTGCCTTTCATCCTGCGCGGCGTGAGCCTGCTCGGCATCAATGCGGTGGAAGTACCGCGCAAGGTGCGCCTCGAAATCTGGCAGTTGCTGGCCAGCGAGTTCAGGACCGCTGCACTGGGTCGCATCGCCAGCCGGGAAATCGGCCTGGACCAGCTGATTGCCGAACTGCCGGCCTGGATCGATGCCACCGTGGTCGGGCGCTGCCTGGTCCGGCTGGCCTGAACAGCGCGGATCACGCAGGGCTTTGGCTATACTGACCCCGCCTGCCGGATCGCCGGAAGAACTGTTCCGCAAGCACCTCCCTGAACTTGGCCTGGTTGCTGACGCAAGGCTGGTGGACGCGCTGGCCGCTTACCTGCGCCTGCTCGACAAGTGGAATCAGGCCTTCAATCTGACCAGCATCCGCGATCCGGCCGAGATGGTGGTGCGGCATGTGCTGGACTCGCTGTCGGCGCGGCCCTTCCTCAAGGGGGAGCGCGTGCTCGATGTCGGCTGTGGTGCGGGGCTGCCGGGAATCCCGCTGGCGCTGGCCGAGCCGGGGCGCAGCTATACGCTGCTGGACTCGGGGGGGAAGAAGGTACGTTTCGTGCGCCAGGTGATCGCTGAACTGAAGATCGGCAACGCCAGCGCCGTGCAGATGAGAGTCGAGGATTACGCGCCGATGCAGTTGTTCGATACGGTGACTTCCCGCGCCTTCGCCGCCCTGCCGGATTTCGTCCAGGGCGCCGGGCGACTGGTTGCGCCTGGCGGCAGGCTGCTGGCCATGAAGGGTCGTTTGCCGGCCGACGAGCTGGCGGCGCTGCCCGAGGGCTGGGTGGCGGAAGCCGTGACCCCGGTGCGGGTCCCTGCGCTGGATGCCGAGCGCCACATGATCGTGGTCAGTCGTCGCGCCGATGGCAGCGGAACCGCGTCATGAGTCGCGTCATCGCCGTCACCAACCAGAAGGGCGGGGTCGGCAAGACCACCACCACCGTCAACCTGGCCGCCTCGCTGGCTGCGCTCGAGCGGCGGGTGTTGCTGGTGGATCTCGATCCGCAGGGCAATGCCACCACCGGTTGTGGCATCGACAAGCAGGCGCTGGAGGCCTCCACCTGCGAGGTACTGCTCGGCGAAGCCCAGGCGCTCGACGCCATCGTCTCGGTGACCAATGCCGGCTTCGCCGTGCTGCCGGCCAATGCCGACCTGACCGCCGCCGAAGTGCGCCTGCTGCAGGAAATCGGCCGGGAAATGCGCCTGCGCAAGGCGCTGGAGCCGGTGCGGTCCCTGTACGACTACGTGCTGATCGACTGCCCGCCGACCATCAACATGCTGACGCTCAATGCGCTGACCGCTGCCGATGGCGTGCTGATCCCCATCCAGTGCGAGTTCTATGCGCTCGAAGGCCTGTCGGCCCTGCTCGAAACCGTCAAGCAGGTGCGCAACACGGTCAATCCGCAGCTCAATATCGAAGGCCTGCTGCGCACCATGTACGACCCGCGCAACCGTCTCGCCACCGATGTGTCGGCAGAGCTGGAGAAGCTGTTCCGGGACAAGGTCTACAAGACGCTGATCCCGCGCAATGTGCGCCTCGCCGAAGCGCCGAGCTTCGGCTTGCCGGCACTGCTGCACGATCGCAGCTCGCGGGGTGCGCAGGCCTACCTGGAACTGGCCGCCGAAGTGCTGGCGGCCGAAACGGCTGCGGGCACTGGCGCCAGTCAATCGGGCTAGAATGCCGGCGGTTCGGGCGACCCCGGCAGCACAGGCGGAATGACCATGGTAGTGAAGCGAACTGGACTCGGGCGTGGCCTGGAGGCCCTGCTCGGCAGCCCCGGCGCGACGGTCCCGGCGGCGGTTGCCGGTACCGACACTGCCGGCAGCAGCGCTGTCGCGGAAGGTCTGCGCTCGCTGCCGGTCGACCTGCTGGTGCGCGGTGTCTATCAGCCGCGGCACGATATGCACCATGAGTCGCTGGAAGACCTGGCCAGCTCGATCCGCACCCAGGGCGTGATCCAGCCGATCGTCGTCCGCCTGTTGCCGGACCGGGGCCCCGGCAATACCCCGAAGTACGAAATCATCGCCGGCGAGCGCCGCTGGCGGGCCGCCCAGATGGCCGGTCTCCAGTCGGTGCCGGTCGTGGTCCGCGACGTGCCCGATTCCGATGCGATCGTGATGTCGCTGATCGAGAACATCCAGCGGGAAAATCTCAGCCCGCTGGAGGAGGCCATGGCTGTGCGCCGCCTCATCGACGAATTCGGGCTCACCCACGAGGCGGCAGCCGATGCCATCGGCCGCTCGCGGGTGGCGGTGTCCAACCTGCTGCGACTCATGCAACTCGGCGAAGCAGCCCGTGAACTGCTGGAGAAGCGCGCCATCGAAATGGGCCATGCGCGCGCCCTGCTGGGCTTGAGCGACAGCCGGATGCAGGCCGAGGTCGCCCGGCTGGTCGCCACCAAGGGGCTGTCGGTCCGGGAAACCGAGCGGCTGGTCAAGCGCATGCAGGAGGGCCAGGCGAGCAAGAACGGCAAGCCGCCGGTTCAGTCCCGGGACCCCGATGTGCGACGCCTGGAAAACGATCTGGCCGAAAAACTCGGTGCGCGGGTGTCGATCCAGCATGGCCGGGGCGGCAAGGGCAAGGTGGTCGTGGCCTACAACAGCCTCGACGAACTCGACGGGATCCTCGCCCACATCAATTAGTCCTCATCGGCCCGGAAGCGGCCAGGGGCAAGGCTTTCAGCGGGCTTTGCAAAAAAGACAGACTATCAACACCATGTCGACACTGATGATATTTTTCCGGGCTGGTTGCCACTCGCCTGCGCGCTTGCGGATTATGCCTATGGCCGTTGAATCGCTCTTGATTGCACGCTGCATCATCTCTAGACTTCCGCGCCTTCGCAGCGCGTTGCGCTGATTACAGTTGCCGCGATGACTGGCGCGACGCAGAACCAGAAACCACTGCGCCGGGCTGCTTATCGTCTTGCCGCCTGGCAGTTCGCCCTCACGTGCGGGGTGGCGGCAGTGGCGGCTGCGATCGGCGGGGTTGCGGCAGCACAGTCGGCATTGATGGGCGGTGGCATCAACATCGTCGCAGGGCTCTACCAGGCACTGCGGATGTTCAGCGGCCAGGCAGCCCTGCAGCCCGAACGCTATATGCGCGCGGTCTATACAAGTGAAGCGATCAAGATCGCCCTGACGGTGGCGCTCTTCATCGTGGTGATCCGGGTCATGCGCCCGCAGTTTGCGCCATTGATCGTTGCCTACGCGGCGACCTTCGTGGTGTACCTGGTGGCGCTCGGTACGGGTTATCCCTGGATGCAGAATGAATTCGGCGAGGCTAAGCTTCCCGGCCCGGTGACTGGCCGCGATGGCCGCGACGACTAGAACCCGGCGACGACCAGAACCAGGACGACGGTAAGCAAGGCATGTCAGCAGATCTCCACACTCCTGCCGATTACATCCGCCATCACCTCACGCACCTTCAGGTCTGCAGGAACGACGAAGGCTGGGTGTGGAACCAGTGCGACGGCAACTTCATGTCCCTCAACGTCGACTCCATGTTCTTCTCGGTCGGCCTGCTGATTTTCCTCTGCTGGCTGTTCCGGCGCGTTGCGGTCAATGCGACCAAAGAACGGCCCGGCCGGGTGCAGGCCATGGTCGAGCTGGTCTTTGACGTGGTCGATTCCAGTGTCCGTGGCACCTTCCACGGCAAGAGCAATCTCATTGCCCCGCTGGCGCTGACGATCGTCTCCTGGGTGTTCCTGATGAATCTGCTTGACCTCATTCCGGTCGATTTCGTGCCCTATCCGACCGAGAAGCTGGGGCTGGCCAAATACCTCCGCATCGTGCCGACCGCCGACGTCAACGTGACCTTCGGGATGTCGCTCTCGGTGTTTGCACTGGTCATCTTCTACAGCATCAAGATGAAGGGCGCCGGCGGATTCCTCGCCGAGCTGACCATGAACCCCCTCAATCCGAAGACGCTCGGCCTGCCGCTGCTGGCCTGGCCGCTGGTAATCGCCTTCAATTTCCTGCTCGAGAGCGTGGCACTGCTGGCCAAGCCGCTGTCACTCGCCCTGCGTCTGTTCGGCAACATGTATGCCGGCGAGCTGATGTTCATATTGATCGCCCTGCTGGGTGTCTGGCAGTTGCCGCTGCACTTCCCCTGGGCGGTGTTCCACATTCTCGTCATTACGCTGCAGGCCTACATCTTCATGATGCTCACGATCGTCTACCTGAGTCAGGCGCACGAGCACCACTAGACCACAACCCTTTTTGTCCACAACACTTTGATAACGAGCCAGGAGTAACCGATGGAAACTGTAATTGCCTCAACTGCGATCGCCGTCGCGCTGATGATGGGCCTGAGTGCGCTCGCCGTAGGCATCGGCATGGGCCTGCTCGGCGGCCGCTTCCTGGAAGCGTGCGCCCGCCAGCCCGAACTGGCCAACATGCTGACCACCAAGATGTTCCTCGCCGTCGCGCTGCTCGACGCCGTGGCCATGATCGGTGTGGGTATTGCGCTGTTCTTCGCCTTCGCCAATCCGTTCATTGGCCAGCTGCAGTCAGCTGTCGGCGGTTGAGGCGGGGCTGTAGCGCCCCCGGCTTGATAGCAGGAGTCACGCGGTGAATATCAATCTCACGTTGCTTGGTCAGGCGATCGCCATGGCGGTGTTCGTCTGGTTCTGCATGAAGTATGTCTGGCCTCCGCTCGTGCAGATCATCGAAGAGCGGCAGCAGCAGATCGCAGACGGACTGGCAGCTGCCGACAAGGGCGCCCGCTCCTTCGATGAAGCGCAGGTGCGCATCGCCACGCTTGTCGAAGAAGCACGCGGACAGGCGCGCACCATCATCGACCAGGCGCAGACGCGCGCCAACGACATCGTCGATGAGGCGCGCAGCGGTGCGGAGCAGGAGCGTGAGCGCATCATCCAGGCGGGCAAGGCCGATATCGACCAGCAGATCAACCGGGCGCGCGATGAGCTGCGCGCGCAGGTTGCGGCGATTGCCGTGGCGGGTGCCGAAAAGATCCTGGCGCGCGAAATCGATGCCCGGGCCCACCAGGATCTGCTCGACAAGCTCGTGGCCCAGATCCAGGAACCCGCAAATGGCTGATAACGCCTTTGCCGCCCGTCCCTATGCCCAGGCGGTCTTCGAGATTGCCCGAGCGACGGGCGACTTCCGTTCCTGGTCGGCGTTCCTCCAGATTGCGGCAGGCCAGGTTCTGGATCCGGAACTTGCCAAGACCCTGCAGGCACCCGGTAGCGACGTGGACAAAATCGCCGTGGCGATGGCAGATGTCAGCTGCGAGCAGCTCGATGCCGGGGCCTTTGCAGGCGACGGTGCCCGGACCACCGCGAGCAACTTCCTGCGCCTGCTCGCGGAAAATCGCCGCCTTGCCGCCCTGCCGGACATCGCCGGGCGCTACGAGCAGCTTCGGGCACAGGCAGAAAATACTCTCGACGTCGTGCTGACTTCGGCATCGGCGGTGGATGAGGGACAACAGTCCCGGATTGCGGCGTCGCTGAAGCAACGCCTCGGCCGGGAAATCCGGATCAGCATCAAGCTCGATTCGGCGCTGATCGGCGGTGCACGTCTCCAGATCGGAGATCGCGTCATCGACGGCAGCGTACGTACAGGACTGGACAAACTGGCAACCGCCCTGAGCGCCTGAGGCACGGCCTCACGGACCGACGGGATTAGGGGATTCGACCATGGCACTGAAAGCATCCGAGATCAGCGAGCTGCTCAAGCAGCGCATCAAGAACTTCGAAAGTGCTGCAGAAGCGCGCGACGTGGGTACGGTCATCGCCGTTACCGACGGCATCTGCCGCATTCACGGCCTCGCCGATGCCAAGTACGGCGAGATGCTGGAGTTCCCGAAAAACACCTTTGGCCTCGCCCTGAACCTGGAGCAGGATTCGGTCGGCGCGGTCGTGCTCGGTGACTACAAGCACATCTCCGAAGGCGACACGGTTAAAACCACCGGCCGCATTCTCGAGGTGCCGGTCGGGCACGGCCTGCTCGGTCGCGTGGTCAACTCGCTGGGTGAGCCGATCGACGGCAAGGGGCCGATCAATGCGTCGGGCCGTTCACCGATCGAACAGGTGGCGCCGGGCGTCATCACCCGCCAGTCCGTCAATCAGCCGGTGCAGACCGGTTTGAAGGCCATCGACGCCATGGTGCCGATCGGCCGCGGCCAGCGCGAGCTGATCATCGGCGATCGCCAGACCGGCAAGACCGCCGTGGCGATCGATGCGATCATCAACCAGAAAGGCACGGGCATCAAATGCATCTACGTCGCCATCGGCCAGAAGAACTCTTCGGTCGCGACAGTGGTACGCAAGCTCGAAGAAGCCGGCGCCATGGATCACACCATCGTGGTGGCGGCGACTGCGGCCGAGTCGGCAGCGATGCAGTACATCGCGCCCTATTCCGGCTGTGCGATGGGCGAGTTCTTCCGCGACAACGGCGAAGACGCGCTGATCATCTATGACGATCTGACCAAGCAGGCCTGGGCCTACCGCCAGGTGTCGCTGCTGCTGCGCCGTCCGCCAGGCCGCGAAGCCTATCCGGGCGACGTGTTCTACCTGCACTCCCGTCTGCTCGAGCGCGCGGCACGTGTCAACGCGGCCTTTGTCGAACAGGCCACCGGCGGCAGGGTGAAGGGCAAGACCGGTTCGCTGACCGCGCTGCCGATCATCGAAACCCAGGCCGGCGACGTGTCGGCCTTCGTGCCGACCAACGTGATCTCGATCACAGACGGTCAGATCTACCTTGAAACCGACCTGTTCAATGCCGGTGTCCGGCCCGCCATCAACGCCGGTCTTTCGGTGTCGCGCGTCGGTGGCTCGGCACAGACCAAGATCATCAAGAAGCTCGGCGGCGGTATCCGTCTCGCACTGGCCCAGTACCGTGAGCTGGCGGCCTTCGCGCAGTTTGCCTCGGATCTCGACGAGTCGACCCGCAAGAGTCTGGATCGTGGCCAGCGTGTCACCGAGCTGATGAAGCAGAAGCAGTACAGCCCGCTGTCAGTCGGCCTCATGGCCGTGTCGCTGTTCGCCGTCAACGAAGGCTATCTCGATGATGTGGCGGCAAAGGATGTCACCCGCTTCGAGGCAGCCATGCATGATTTCGTGAACGACAAGTTCGCCGCACTGATTGCCCAGATCAACTCGACTGGCGACTACAACGACGAAATCGTTGCGGGCCTGCACAAGGCCATCAGCGAATTCAAGAAGAGCGGCACCTACTGAGTCGACATGTTGACCCCGGACAGGAATAGCTGATGGCTGGCGCGAAGGAAATCCGCACCAAGATCAAGAGCGTGAAGAGCACGCAGAAGATCACCAAGGCGATGGAAAAGGTGGCTGCCTCCAAACTGCGCCGCACCCAGCAGCGCATGGAGGCCGCACGCCCCTATGCCGACAAGATCCGGCAGGTCATCGGCCACCTGTTCAGCGCCAATCCGGAATACCGGCATCCGTTTCTGGTCTCGCGGCCGGTGAAGCGCGTGGGCTATATCGTGGTGACCACCGACCGCGGTCTCTGCGGCGGTTTGAACGTCAACGAATTCCGCCGGCTCATCCCCGAACTGCGCCAGTGGCAGGAGCAGGGCATCGAAGTCGACCTCTGTCCGATCGGTGCCAAGGGCGTGCAGTTTTTCCGCCGCCTGAAAGTCAACGTGGTCGCCGCGACCACGCATCTCGGCGAAAACCCGCATGTTTCCACCCTGATCGGTGCCATGACGGTGATGCTCGACCTCTACAACGAGGGCCGCATCGACCGCCTCTATCTGGTGCACAACCACTTTCTAAACACCATGAGCCAGAAGCCGGAAGTGAAAACGCTGTTGCCGGTCGAAGCCGACGACCAGCAGGATCTGCCGGCTCACTGGGACTACATCTACGAGCCGGATGCAGCGGAGCTCCTCGATGGCGTGCTGACGCGCTATATCGAGACCCAGATCTATCGCGCCGTAGTCGAGAACGTGGCCTGCGAGATGGCGTCGAAGATGGTGGCGATGAAGGCGGCAACTGACAATGCGGGCAAGCTGATCGAGCAGCTGCAGTTGAAATACAACAAGGTACGGCAGGCCAGCATCACGCAGGAGATTGCCGAAATCGTCGGCGGTGCAGCTGCTGTCTGAAGACGAGACCAGGTCCGATTTTTATGCGACCCCGGGTCGCGGCTGAAGCCGCTCCTACGGGGGCAGGAGAGAGAGATGAGTAACGGTAAGGTGGTTCAGGTTATCGGCGCAGTGGTAGACGTCGAGTTTCCCCGTGGGGAAATTCCGAATATTTACGACGCGCTGCTGCTCAGCGAGTTTGACCTCACGCTGGAGGTGCAGCAGCAGCTCGGTGACGGCGTGGTGCGCACGATCGCCATGGGTGCCAGCGAAGGCTTGAAGCGCGGTCTGCCGGTCGTCAACACCGGCAAGCCGATCTCGGTGCCAGTCGGCGCAAAGACCCTCGGCCGAATCATGGACGTTCTCGGCAAGCCGGTGGACGAAGCCGGTCCGGTGGATTCCGCCGAGCGCTGGCCGATCCATCGCGCGGCACCCAGCTACGAGGACCAGGCAGGTGCCACCGAACTGCTGGAGACGGGCATCAAGGTCATCGACCTGATCATGCCGATCGCCAAGGGCGGCAAGGTCGGCCTGTTCGGCGGCGCCGGCGTCGGCAAGACCGTCACGCTGCTCGAACTGATCCGCAACATCGCCGCCGAGCACTCCGGTTACTCGGTGTTCGCCGGCGTCGGTGAGCGTACCCGTGAAGGCAACGACTTCTACCACGAGATGAAGGACGGCGGCGTGCTCGACAAGGTCGCGCTCGTCTACGGCCAGATGAACGAGCCGCCCGGCAACCGTCTGCGCGTGGCGCTGACCGGTCTGACCATGGCCGAGTACTTCCGCGACGAAGGCCGCGACGTGCTGATGTTCATCGACAACATATATCGCTACACGCTGGCCGGCACCGAAGTGTCGGCACTGCTTGGCCGCATGCCGTCGGCCGTGGGTTACCAGCCGACGCTGGCCGAGGAAATGGGCGTGCTGCAGGAGCGCATCACCTCGACCAAGACCGGTTCGATCACCTCCTTCCAGGCCGTATACGTGCCTGCGGACGATCTCACCGACCCGTCGCCGGCGACCACCTTCGCG
>JAUPLK010000207.1 GCA_030836925.1 Pseudomonadota bacterium | reverse complement strand
TCGAGGTGTCCGGTGCTGGCTCCAGCTCCAGCTCCAGCTCCAGCGCCTGCACCGGCCCTGCCGGGAGCACGGGCACTTCGGCCTGATTCTGGACCTGCGGCGGCGCGGTTTCAGGCGGCGGCACACCGCCCTCCTCAGCCGGTCGGAAAACCAGGAACAGCACGAGCAACAGCACGCCCGCGCCGGCCATCGCCAGAGCGCCCGGCAGTCGCGGCGCAACCATCGGCAATTCGTCGCGGTCGCGCACCAGCTTCGGCGGCTGCATCGAGGCTGGATCAGCCTGCCGGTAGGCGTCCAGCACCGACTGCTCCGGCAGCCCAAGCAGGCCCGCATAGGCCTTGAGGTAACCCCGCACGAAGACCGGTGCGCCGAGCGCGGCGTAGCGATCGTCTTCGATGGCCCGCAGCATCGACTCCTCGAGATGCAGCCGCTGGCTGACCTGTTCGAGCGTCAGCGCACGGGCCTTGCGCGCCGAACGCAGCCGCGCACCGAGTGACAGCGCGGCATCCCTCCGGGGTTCCGCGGCAGTCGATGACTCCAGCGCCGGGGTCTGCACGTCGCTCAAGGTTGCAACTCGGCCAACTGACGGGCCTCGCCGGAGCCGGGAAACTGCTTGCGCAGTGCCTCGGCATACTTCCCGGCGGCAAGCGGATCATTCAGTGCACGTTCGATGCGCACCGCAAGCCAGAGCCCCGCTGGCGACGGCGGGGCGGATGCCAGATAACGCTCGATGAACGCCCGGGCCTGCAGCGCCGTGCCGCCTTCAAGCGTGACTTCGGCCAACTGCAGCAGCGCATCGCTGTAATCGGGGTTTTCCACCAGTGCGGTACGCAGATAGCGCTCGGCCAGCAGGAGATCGATGGTCTTCGCACAGGTACCGGCGTTGGTATTGAGCATGGCGCGGTTGGCGGCACTGACCGACAGCGGAATCGCCAGCGCCCGGTCAAACAGCTGCAGTGCTTCCCGCGGCTCACGCTTGCGCTGACAGGTGAACACCGCCAGTGCGTTGAGGTTGTCCGGACTCTGCGGGGCGAGATCGACTGCGCGCCTGTAGTGACGCTCGGCACCCGCCGGGTCTTCCAGCCGCTCGAACACCACGCCGAGCGCAGCGTGCGCGGTGGCCAGATCCGGATCCAGCTTGATGGCGGTCTCGAGTTTGGTGCGCGCCAGCTGCGGCTTGTTCTGGCGCAGGTAGCCGATGCCAAGCTGCATGTTGTACTCGGCGGCTTCCTTGGGCACACCCGGCACCGGCTGCGACCCCGTCGTCGTGGTCACACACCCGGTGAGAGCCAGGGCCAGCAGCGCAATGATGACTGTCAGTTGTGCCATGTGACCTCATGCAGTCGGCTGCCGAGCGGCACCCGTACCCGGTTGTTGACCTGGCCGGCCAGCTGCCCACAGGCCGCGGCGATGTCGTCACCCCGCGTGCGCCGGGTGATCGTCATGATGCCGGCATCGATCAGGATCTGGCGGAAACGGTCGAGCGCCGCACCCGAGCTGCGCCGATAGTTGCTGCCAGGAAAGGGATTGAAGGGAATCAGGTTGAGCTTGGCCGGCCGGTTGGCCAGCAGCTTCACCAGCCCGCGGGCGTGACTCTCGGCGTCGTTGACGCCGGCCAGCATCACGTATTCGAAGGTGATGCCGACGGCGTTGGTGAGCTCGGCATATTCCCAGCAGGCCTCCAGCAGTTCGGCGATCGGATGCCGCCGGTTGATCGGCACCAGCTGGTTGCGCAGCTCGTCATCGGGCGCATGCAGCGAAACCGCCAGCGCGACATTGGTCTCCTGGCCCAGCTTGCGGATCTGCGGCACCAGCCCTGAAGTGCTGACTGTCACCCGCCGGCGTGACAGCTGATAGCCCAGATCATCGATGAGCACCGAACAGGCCTGCACCACGGGCCGGAAATTCGCCAGCGGTTCACCCATGCCCATGAAGACGATGTTGGTGATTCGTGAGCGACCCTCAATCAGGCCGAGCTGGCGATTCGCGATGATTACCTGCGCGATGATCTCCGCGGCACCCAGATTGCGGTTGAAGCCCTGGTGGCCGGTGGCGCAAAACGAGCAGTTGATCGCGCAACCGACCTGCGAGGAAACGCACAGCGTGCCGCGTCCTTCCTCGGGGATGAACACCGTCTCCACCAACTGGCCGGAGCCGACCCGCAGCCGCCACTTCACGGTCCCGTCGGCTGATTCCTGACAGGCATCGATTTCAGGCAGGCGAAAATCGGCGTCCACCGCCAGCCGCTCACGCAAGGCCAGCGACATGTCGGTCATGGCCGCAGGGTCGAGCACCCCGCGGCCATACATCCAGCGCATCAGTTGCCGGGCACGAAACGGCTTTTCACCGTAGCCGGCAAAGACCTGCTCAAGCTCTGCCCGCGGCAGACCCAGCAGGGCCTGCCCTGAAACGGCAGCTTGAGCCGGTCCGTTCACCCGTGCTTACCGGGTCCGCGGGCAGATATCGGCCTGGGCGAAGAAGAAGCTGATCTCCTGCCGGGCGGTTTCTGCAGCGTCCGAACCGTGCACGACGTTTTCTTCGATGCTGGCAGCAAAGTCCCTGCGGATCGTGCCGGCGTCGGCCTTCTTCGGGTCGGTGGCGCCCATGATGCGCCGATGGGTCTCGATGGCGTTTTCGCCTTCCAGCACCTGCGCGATCACCGGACCGGTGGTCATGTAGTTGACGAGATCGCGGTAGAAGGGCCGCTGGCTATGCACCGCATAGAACGCCTCGGCCTGCGCCGTGCTCAGGTGCAGCATGCGCGCGGCAATGACCTTCAGGCCGGCCTGTTCGAAGCGACGATAGACTTCGCCGATCAGGTTCTTCTGTACGCCATCGGGCTTGATGATGGAAAGCGTTCGTTCGATCGTCATGGATGCTCCAGTACTCGCAGGTTGCAGGGTTGTCAGACAGAAAAACTTTCGCCGCAGCCACACTCGCCTTTGGCTTTGGGATTGCGGAAACGGAAGGCCTCGTTGAGGCCCTCGCGCACGAAATCAACTTCGGTGCCATCGATCACCGCCAGCGCCTCGCGGTCGACGATGACCTGCACGCCGCCCTGTTCGAAGACCACGTCCTCCGGGGTGGTCGACTCGGCGACGCTGACCACATAGGCCATGCCCGAGCAACCGGTGCGACGGATGCCGATGCGCAGGCCCACGCCGGCCGCCGCTGCAGGACCAGGGCTGCCAATGAACGCGCGCGCCCTTTTCAGGGCGTTCTCAGTCAGTACGACCGCCACCTTCAAGTCCTCTTGTCAGGGATTCAGCTGCCCGCCATTGTCCCAAGCTGCCAAGCACTTGTGCAAGGCATCCTGAATGAACAGCAGCCGGGAGGTCTTCAGCACCGGTACTTCAAGGCGCGCGCGCAGGCCCAGGGGGTCGAAAGCCTGCAAATCCGCCCGCGTGCTGCTACTGAGCATTTCGGCCGCCAGGCTGCAGGCGGCGATGGTGTGCGGACAGCCCCAGGCCTGCCAGGCCAGTGCCAGCACCCGGTCGCCATCGATGCGCAGCCGGAATACCACCCAGGCGCCCTGCTCCACGGAACCGCCGTCGCCGCACACCAGCCGGCCCGGACCATCCGCCAGCAGCCCGGCGTGCCGGGGTGCGGCGAAATGTGTGGCGACCTCGTCGGAATAGTCCATGACTCAGGGACCGAGCACGCTGATGGGGCTGAAAGCCCGCAACTGCGCGACAGCCTGCAGCACCTGCCCGAGGGCAAAGTCGACCTCGGCCGTAGTCGTCGCGTGGCCGAAGGAAAAACGTATCGAGCTCTGCGCGAGTGCCACCGACCGGCCGAGCGCACGCAACACGTACGAGGCCTCGTTGCTCAGGCTGGTGCAGGCCGAGCCGCTGGCCACGCACAGCTCGCCGAGACTGTAAAAGAGGCTCTCGCCTTCAACCCCGGCGATGCTCACGTTGAGGATGTGACCACTGCGCTGCTCTGCGTGTCCGTTCAGCAACACGCCCGGCAACTGCCGGAGC
>JAUPLK010000206.1 GCA_030836925.1 Pseudomonadota bacterium | reverse complement strand
ACCACGTAGGTCGCCAGACCGGGGTTGGTAACGTCTATAGTCTGGTTCAGATTCGAGGCGCTGGTGCCGTAATAGATGCGATAGCCACCAAGATCCGTCAGTGGTGAGCCGTCCGTATTCTGCGTTGGCGGGACCCAGGAGATCGTTGCGGTGCCGTTTGCGACCTGTGTGACGGTAACCGTGAATGCTGCCAGCGAGACTGTCGTGGTGCCGTCGCTGACGCGGATGACGATGCCTGAATAAGCGCCCACATCACCGGCTGCCGGTGTTCCGTACAGGCGCCCCGTACTCGTATTGAATGATGCCCAGGCGGGCCTGTTGCTGATTGAGTACGTCAGTCCGTCGCCGTTCGGGTCGGATGCCGATGGCTGAAAATTGTATGCCTGTCCAGCCAGGACACCGGTCGTTGGTGTGCCGCTGATCGTCGGTGGCAGATTGGTCTGCGGGGCTGCTTGTACCTGAATCGAAAATGCCGGCAGGGATGTGCTGGTCGTGCCATCGCCGACGCTGATGACGATACTGCCGTTGGTGCCAACATCATTGCTGGCCGGGGTGCCGGTCAGCGCTCCTGAGGCTGTATCGAAGGCTGCCCAGCTTGGCCGGTTGGAGATCTGGAAGCTGAGCGTATTGCCGTCGGCATCAGATGCAGTTGGATGAAAGGCATAGGCCGCACCGACCTGGGCTGTTGTCGCGGGTGCCCCTGCAATCTGTGGGGGCCGGTTCGGTGCTGGGTCAGGGCCAGATGGTGTGTTGGTGGAACCGCCGCCACCGCCGCCACCGCAACCGGCCAACGTCAGTGCCAACGCGCCGACCGCCAGGTAGCGACCCACGAGCTCGCAGAACTGGTATACAGATTGCCCCATCCGCTCATCCTCTCTGCGTTCTGCCGAACGCTTTACCCATATACCGGGAGGATGGTCAGAAAAGGCGCCAGGTTCACGACAGCGTGACTGCTGTGGTGAGACCGGGAATCCCTTACTGGCAACCCCGCTGTCTTGGGCTCACGCCCGAAGACCGGTAGCTTTGCGTCCCCGCCTTTCGACGGGTTTGCCCTTGCACGCGGCCAGTAAACCGCATGAAGTCGAGCTGCGCAAGCACTCAATGACGGATGATTTTACATCTTCACAGGGCTGGTCTCACGATTTTTTACTGTGCCCGAAATTGCTGTACCGCATACAATATTTTGCCATCCGGATCGGTTGGCAGCAGATTGTTTGCGGACTGCTGGCTGGAAGTAAAAAATGCGGGGAATCAGCACAGTAAGACAGGTGTCTCAGTCGTATACTTGATCCAGCTAATCGCCTGAACGTCTGCACTGCTCCAAGAGGCCACATCAATGACTCCCGGCCCTGCCGTCGACTGAGATTGTGAATTTGTTTCGAGCTGGAAAACGTGGCCACGGCAACCCGATGGCCTTGCTGGTTGTGGCGGATATGGTTGCTGCGACACTAGCGTTTTTTTTGGCGATGAGGCTGCGCTTTGCCTTCAGCGGCGCAAGCATCGAATGGTTCATCGAGACTACTCCGTACCCGGCCAGTTCTTTCGTCTTCTGGGTCATGGTTGGCATGCTGGCGATGGGGCTCTACCGTGTGCGCCAGCGTCCGACCAGGCAGGAAGTCGTTGCGAGGGTCTTCCTGGCGGTGGTGTTGGGCAGTCTGGCCAACATCCTGTTTTTCTACATGGTTCCCGACTTCTTTGTGGTGGGTCGTGGCGTGATGGCGTTGGCCATGCTGGTTGCCTGCGTCATGCTGGTTGGTGTTCGTCTCGCCATGCTTCGCCTGATCGATGACAACCCTGTCAAGCGCCGGGTAATGGTGGTTGGTGCGGGGGATTTTGCGACAAAGATCAGCATGCTGCGGCGTCGTTCAGATCGCCGGCGGTTTGAGGCGGTGGCTTTTGTGGCGCTGGATGGTGAGCGGCAACGTGCGGCTGAACTGGGTATCGAGCCGGTTATCGATGCGGAGGAGGTGGTCAATTGCCGTTTCGACGAAATCGTGGTCGCGCTTGATGATCGACGGGGCATGCTGCCGATGGAGTTTCTGCTGCAGTTCAAGCAGCGCGGGGTCCCGGTCACTGATCTGGTTGACTTTCTGGAACGTGAAACCGAATACCTGGACCTGGATATCCTGCGTCCGAGCTGGCTGCTCTACGAAAAGAGCAGTGAGACCAGCCTCATCTACCGGTTGCTGAAGCGCGCCTTTGATGTGGTTTTCGGCGTGATCCTGCTCGTTCTGACCCTGCCCTTGACCGTCCTGGCGGTTCTTGCCATCGTCATCGAGGATGGAATCGGCGCGCCGATCTTTTATCGCCAGACCCGGGTGGGGCGACATGGCAGCATCATCCGCCTGTACAAGTTCCGCAGCATGCGTATCGATGCCGAGCGTGACACCGGACCACGCTGGTCGACGGCGGGCGATGACCGGATCACGCGCACAGGCAGGATCCTGCGCCGCTTCCGGGTCGATGAACTTCCCCAGATGCTCAATATCATCAGGGGCGACATGAGTGTCGTGGGCCCGCGTCCGGAGCGTCCCGAGTTCGTCGAGGAGCTGAGCCGGCAGGTACCGCTCTATTACTACCGGCATGGCGTGCGGCCTGGTCTGACGGGCTGGGCGCAGCTGAATTTCCCCTACGGCGCTTCAGTGGCGGATGCCCGCGAGAAACTGCAATACGATCTGTACTACATCAAGAATGCCAGCCTGATCCTCGATCTGCTGATCCTGCTGCAGACTGCTGAAGTGGTGGTCTGGGGGCGCGGGACCAGCATGTCTGGCGCGGCACCCGGCAACGAGCGACGGGGCAAGCCCCCGCTGCCGGATCAGCCGAGCGCCTGATTGCCGATACTGGCGATGTTGGGGCGCTGGCCGGTGTCGTCACCAGAGTCGGTCGTGGCCTTTTCAATCAGTTCCGAAGAGCGTGGCTGCACGTCGTGCTGGCGTTCCGGATAGAAGACCACATCGACGCCACCAAAACTGACGATGTCTCCGGAACGCAGCAGGGCGCGTCCACGCGATTTCTGGTTGACCAGTATGCCGTTGCGGCTGTTCAGGTCCTCGATCACGTAAATGCCGCCGATGCAATCGATGAGGGCATGCCGTCGGCTGACTTCCTTGTCGATGATGACCAGGTCGTTGGCGTTGCTGCGGCCAATGACAAAAGGGAAGGTCGAGGTGCGGACCTGCTGCAGGAGTTCCCCGGCGCGGTAGACCATCAGGCTGACCTCGCCATCCGCCGATTTCTGCCGGACTGCTGCCGACGATTCGCCTTCATGTTGCGGGTTCTTGTCTTCAAACCACTGCCAGCGCAATTCGTGCACGACGTTGTCGATGACTTCCATGTTGACATGATGGCGTTCATCGACCATGCAGGCGGTCAGCGCCGTGTCGCAGAGGGTATTGATCAGCCGGGGTATGCCGAAGGTGAGGCGATGGATTTCCGGCAGCGTATCGGCTTCGAATATCTCGTCGGCATTTCCGCCGGCGACCTGCAGGCGGTGGCGGATGTAGTCGATGGTTTCTGCTTCGACCATCGCGTCCAGCCGCTGCCGGAGTCGTGCCCGCTGGCGGAGCTGGGTGAGTCCGGGCGCATCCAGCAGGTCGTCCAGTGAGGGCTGGCCGGTCAGCACGATCGAGACGATACGCCGGTCACTGGTGTCTATGCAGGACAGCAGGCGCAGTTCCTCCAGCGCCGAACTGCTGAGATTCTGTGCCTCGTCCACGATGATCACCACATGCTTGCCGGCGCGGTGCTTCTCGAGGAAGAAACCGCGCAGCGTGTCGAGCAGCAGCACCTTTTTCCTGGTGTAGTTCGGCATGCCGAACTCGGAAAGCAGGGCCTGCAGCAGTTCGATGTCGGTGAGAGTCGTGTGCACGAGCTTGGCAGTCACGTATTCCGGGCCGAGTTCCTCGATCACGGTATTCAGGATGGTGGTTTTGCCGATCCCGATCTCGCCGGTGATGATCACGAAGCTGTCGCGGTTCAGCAGG
>JAUPLK010000205.1 GCA_030836925.1 Pseudomonadota bacterium | reverse complement strand
GAAGGCAGCGAAAGCGATCACGATGAAGACCATGATCGGGATGACCTTGGCCACCGTCACAATGCTGTTGATGAATGCGGCCTGCTGAACGCCGCGCAGGATCAGGAAGTGAAAGAGCCAGATGCCGACCGAGGCCACCGCGATCGCGACCGCCGTGTTGCCATCGCCGAAGACCGGGAAGAACGCACCCAGAGTCGACTTGATGAGCACCCAGTAGGACACGTTGCCAATGCAACTGCCGATCCAGTAGCCGAAGGCCGACAGGAACCCCGGGTAGTCGCCAAAGCCCTCCCGGGCATAGGCATAGACGCCGGCATCGATGTCGGGCTTGCGTTCGGCCAGGGCCTGGAACACTCGCGCCAGCATGTACATGCCGGTACCGGCGATGAGCCAGGCAATGATCGCGCCCACGGGCCCGGTGGCAGTGGCGAAGGTGCGTGGCAGGGAGAAGATCCCCGCGCCGACCATGCCGCCCACCACCATCGCGGTCAGCTGTAACCGCGACATCTTTTGATCAGCCATGCTGTTTTGTCCTTTCGTTATAGGCCACTGACTACTTCTGGCTGCTGCTCGGTAACCTTATTGGACACTCACTTCAGCACCGTCGCCGTCTCGACGACGAGGTCCAGCACGTAAACGGCCGGCGGCGCATCGGCCGGCACCGGATTGCGCTGAAACCGTTTTACCCGGATGACATTGCGCTCGCCGGGGGTGTGCTGGTAACCCGCAATATTTCCGTAGAAAGCCTGCCATTCCCCGGGGGGTCCGACGCGCAATCCCTGCTCATCGAACTTCCGTTCCCGAACCTGCAGGCACTGGGTCTCTGAACTCCAGGGGTTCTTGCACGTCACCCGCTGGGCATCAACCTCAAGGAACATTATTGTGCCTGGGCCGTAAAGCGCTTCCGGGGTCACTTGCCCGTTGAGCACAAGAATCTCATTCGCTGCCGTCAGCAAGCGCAGTTGCGGTTGCGCTCCCGCCTTGAGTTCGATTCGCAGGGGCTGGGCCAGCAGCTTCGTCAGCGCGGCGTCAGCTTTCATCAACACGGGCTCACAAGCCATCATCGTCCCCGCCATTCGTCCAGTGTCCAGCTGGCCCTGGGCATTGACCTGATAGTTTCCGCGAAAACTGTTGCACCCACCCTGAACAAAGAGCCTGGATTCGGAAAACGTGAAAGTGAATGGCCGCCCTGCTGTGTGAAACAGGGCCTCAATGCGCTGATCCTTGCCATCGGTTGCTGCTTCAAGCGCCCACCGATGATCCTCCAGAATCTGCTTTAACCCGGCGCCCGTATTTGCCTGGGCCGGTGCGACAAGCATCAGCACACGGTTCGGTGTTGCAGCGTCCGGGTGGGTGCCATCGCTGTTGAGCTGGATCAGGAAGCCTTTGCCAACCGCAAAGTTCTGGCCGCCACCCGCAGCGAGGGAGATGCTGTTGCCGTCCGCCTGCCAGGTAAACAGGCCACGCTCCGTGCGTGGCACGACATCCCGATCCAGGTACCGAGACTGCTTCTCGAAAGTTCCATCATTGGCCAGCGTCAGCCTGATCTTGATGCCAGGGCAGTCTGCACAGGGGAGAACACCCTCATAAGTACCCGCCAGGTCGAGCGAATTACGACTGGTGTGCATATCAACAGGAGCGCCATTCCCAGCCTGCGCTGGCGAAAAAACGGAGGGAATTGCGGCCAGCACAAACAGTAACGGCAAACGTTTCAATGAGAGTTGCACTAGAGGAGGGTCACAGTTGACGACGTCAACTACTTCGGCTGCAGCGGAAAATTACCGAAAATATCTATAACCGCCGCATCGAGTACGGGCCCGATGTTATCCGTCGTCCGTTGGGTAACCCGGCCCAGGGCGACGCCTTCCCACACCAGCTGGCGCCGGGCTGCATCAACGACATCAATGCCGAGCGTGCCTTTCGTGTACTGGCGGATTTCAGTCTGCTGATACATCGGCCAGGTGCTGTAGAAGCCACGCCGGTGGCGATTGAAGTTGCGCGCCGGCACCCCCGGCGTTTGCGTAACGCGCAGGCGCTGATCGAGAGCGGCGCTGAAATTCACGAGCAGGTCCGGATTCGAGTCTGCGCGCTGCAGTCCCCGGGACGTAAGCTCGCGGTCTGCGGAGGCCACCAGTTGTTGGGAAATCAGCGACTGATAGCCCTCACGGTCGGTGGCGAGCGGCTCGAAGAAGCCGAAGGTGCGAAAGCTGGTGAAATCGATGCTTTCGTCGACGTTGCTGCGAATCGTCGGACCAGAGGCACAGCCAGCGACCACGAAAAGTCCGAGCAGTGAGCACGCAAGCAGCAGGGTTCGGTGGGCATATCGCTGGTTCATGTTGTTCTCCGGGGTCGGCGACAGCTTGGTGTCCAACGCTAACAGAGCGGTCGGTAGGCGTCCATGGTTCCGGGGAAGGTGCGGGCTTGGGACTTGGACAGGCTGAGGCCGAAGGCGCCGGACCTGCGGACTCCGGCGGAGCGGCACCCGGCCTCGCGGGAGCTGACGACCGGGCCGCGGCTGGCGGGAAATCCGGTGGGGAGTACTAGCGGAATTCGGCAAGCCCGCCCACGACGCCGGGCAGGCGCTGCTCGTAGTCCGGAGGAAACGTCCAGAACGCCACGTCCGTCTCGGTCCTGTTGGGACTGAGGCCGCGCGCCGGCGGCGGCGCATGGAACAGCAGCTTGAGCAGGATGTCGCTGCTGACCCAGGGATGGTCGTACCAGAACGAATGGGAGCTGGCAGGCAATCCCGGCAGGTCCTCGGGCCTGATGGAGAGCACATCCAGCCCCACCCGACCGGAGGCCTCCGCCAGCCAGCGTCGCTCGTCCGGCCCGATATCGGCGAGGTTGGGGCGGCCCGCGCGCGAGACCCTGTGGCGCCACTGCGCGAATGACAATGCCCGGTCACTCAGGTTCCCGGCAACCGTTACCCGCCGCACCTTGTCCTCATAGCGAGGCAGGTTGTCGACGAACTGGGGAAAGTCGATATCGGGAGCGGCATAGTAAATTTCACCCAGGCGCAGGCTGCCAGGTTCGCCCGGCGCGCTGGCGACCCGGGCCAGGCCGGGGCTCGCGATCATCGCGCCGGCGCTGTAGGCCAGAACGTTCAGGTGTGCGGCCTGCGTGCGGCTGGACAGCTGTTGCAGGAGGCCGGCAAACGCCGCCTCGCTGTTGCGCGCCGTGACCACGTCACGCCCATATCGCAGCAGCGTGCCGGCCGACGGCCACGCGAAGACCATGACGACGGCGTCACGGCCCATGAAATGCCCAAACTGGGCCGCCTGGGCGGTCGCGCGGTCGAAGTCGGTATTGGCCCCGTGCACGTAGATCAGCAACTCCCGGTTGCCGGCACGCTCCAGCGACTGGTCCAGACAGGCAATGAAGGCCTCCAGGTCGCCGGAAAGCGTCCGGCCGCTTGCGTCAAGAGCGGCCATCTCGCGAGTCTCGGTCAGCGACAGCACGGGGCGGGTACCCTCCACGGCGCTGGTCGACATCGCCCGCAGCGCCGCGACGGTCTTGCTCTCGTCGCCTATCCGGAGCGTAGCCACGCCGACCCGCATCTGATTGCTGCGCACGCGCGAGTAGTAGCGCGAATCCGCGGGCCCCACCGGGAACCGGTTGGTCGCATAGAAGACTTCGACCTCGGTGCTCTCCGCGATGGTTGGCACGCCGGTAAATGCGCCGGGTTCGTCGGTGGTGAACAGGGTCGGCGTGGGCATCAGCCGGACTGCCGAACTGCAGCCGGCGAGCAACCAGATCACTCCCAGGAGAATGGCGTTTCGCAACATCGGTCCATGGTAGCCGAACGCCGGCCTCGGGGAGATTTGCCGGCGTGTGGTTCGCCCTGCTCACATCAGCTGTGCCTTCTCCAGCAAATCACAGGAAATGTTCCTTCCCATCCAGCGTGGCTGCAGGTCACTGTTTTGCTTGCCAGATGCCAGATGCCAGATGCCAGATGCCAGCGGCCAGATGCCTGGTTAACCAACTTGC
>JAUPLK010000204.1 GCA_030836925.1 Pseudomonadota bacterium | reverse complement strand
TCTCGATGTTCTGCGTGAGCAGCAGCGTGCGCGTACCCATGCGCGCGGCCGCGGCGGCCGCCTCGGTACCGGCGTGGCCGCCGCCGACCACGATCACGTCGAAATTGTTGTCGCTGCCCATCTTGTAGGTGCTGATGTCTGGTCGCTACTCATGCCGAAAGCCGGCTTATGGAAAAACGCTGCGCCCCTGCCTGAGATCTCCGTCACGGTTTGCCCGTCGGTGGCTATGCGAGCATCTGTCGCACAGCAGCCGGACGTCACTGCAGAAAGTGGCGGCAACATAACAAAAAGGCGGCCAGCATGGATGCTACCTCCCCGACCGACCCCCCCGCAGCAATCGGCAGCGCGGCGGCTCCCCGTGGTGTGCGGGCCGAATTCCGCGCGGTGCTGCTCTATGCGCTGTGGGCCGGACTCGCCCTGGGCGCGAATGCCCTGGGCATCGCCACTTTGCCGGCCAGCGCCGGGCTGATCCTGATCGCCGGCATCGCGCTGACCAGCGCACTGTTCGTCGGACTCACGCGCATTCCCGGCGATGAGCAGCCCACCGCCTTGACCATCATCGCCGCCCAGCTGCTGATGGGACTGATCTGGGCCACGCTCTACGCCTACTTCGCCAGCGGCTCGCCGCTGCTGGCGGCGGGCATGTATACCACCGCCGTCGGCTTCGGGTTGCACGCCATCGCAGAGATCCTGCACACGGAAAAGTCACGCCTGCTGGCCAGCAACGCAGAACTGCAGCAGGAACTCGAGCGCGTGACGCGACGCGCCGAACGCGACCAGCTCACCAACTCCTACGGGCGCCGCGCCATCCTCGACATGCTCGCGCGGGAAAAGGCCCGTGCCGAACGCACCAGTGATCCGCTCTGCGTGTGCCTGCTCGACATCGACCACTTCAAGGACATGAACGACCGCTACGGCCATGTCACCGGCGACCGCATCCTGGCCGCCTTTGCGCGCCGCGTGCGCGGCGCATTGCGCACCATGGACAGCGTCAACAGCAACGGCCTCGGCAGCGCAATGGGCCGGGTCGGCGGCGAGGAATTCATCGTCGTCCTGCCGCTGACTTCGCTGCGCGGCGCACTGCGCAGTGCCGAACGAATCCGCAAAGCCATCGTCCGCCGGCCCTTTGAAGGCCTGCACCAGGTCACCGTGTCCATCGGCATCGCCGAACTGCGGCCTGGCGAAACCGTTTCCACCCTGATCGACCGCGCCGACCAGGCGCTCTACGGCGCCAAGCACGCCGGCCGCAACCGCGTGCACTGCGCGACGCTCGACGGCGGGCCGAATGCCATCGTGATGCCGGATATGTCGGCTGCGGGGTGAGCTGGAGTGACCGGGGTGGGCAAGCCGCTCTGAACTGGCCTTGCAACTAAGCGCAGTTGGCTGAGCTTAGTGGGCGTCCATGCTGCAGGTCACTGTCACTGCAACAGAAAACCCCCTCCGCCTGGACAATCCATGGCGGTATGCACCTCAGGTTCGCGCCCGGCTTGCTAATCCACGTCGTGAATGAATATCATCCACTCCATGAAGACCCTGCCACGCTTGGTGGATGACGCGCTCGCCGCGCGGCTGCGCGTGATGCCCGCCGTCGTGCTCACCGGTGCACGGCAGACCGGCAAAAGCACCTTGGTCGAGCAACTGGTGCCAGGCGACCGGCGCTACCGTTCACTGGACGACTTCGACGTGCGCGATGCGGCACGCCGTCACCCCGAAACCCTGCTGGGAGGCAAGGACCCGCTCACGCTCGATGAGGTCCAGCGGGAGCCGGGCCTGCTGACTGCGGTGAAACGGGCCATCGACCGCGACCGCCGGCCCGGGCGCTTCCTGCTCACCGGCTCAGCCAACCTGCTCCTGATGCGGCAGGTGTCGGAGTCGCTGGCCGGCCGCGCGAGCTACCTCACGCTCTGGCCCATGACCCGGCGCGAGCAACTCGGGCTCGCATGCGCAGGGCGTTGGGACGACCTGCTGGCCGCCCCCGAAGGCGAGTGGCACGATCTGCTGGCGACTGGGGATGACCTCGACGAAGACTGGCGGGCGCTCGCGCTGCGCGGCGGGTTTCCGACACCGGCGCTGGAACTTACGACGCCGGCCGAGCGCGCCATCTGGTTCGACGGCTACGTGCGCACCTATCTCGAACGAGATCTACAAGACCTTGCCTCGATCAGCGCACTGCCGGACTTCCGGCGCCTGATGCAGGCTGCTTGCCTGCGCGTGGGCCAGCTCCTCAACCAGACCGAGCTGGGCCGTGATGTCGGCCTGCCGCAGCCGACGGTGCACCGTTGGCTCAATTTGCTCGAGACCTCGTATCTGCTCGTGCGCTTGCCCGCCTATGCAGTCAACCGCAGCAAGCGGCTCATCAAGTCGCCCAGGATCTTCTGGGGCGACACCGGTGTGGCGCTACACCTCGGCGGCACGCCACCCGAGGGTGCGCACCTCGAGAACCTCGTGCTGAACGACCTGATCGCCTGGCGCGATGCGCGGGTGGACCGCGTGGAACTAGCCTACTGGCGGACAACGATCGGCGAGGAAGTGGACTTCGTGATCGAGACGGGCGGCAAGCTGCTACCCATTGAGGTGAAGGCCACCTCGCAGCCACGCCTCGCCGACTGCGCGCACCTGCGCACCTTCCGGCAGGAGTACGGGCGCAAGGCGCGTGCCGGGCTTCTGCTGCACACCGGTCGCACGGTCGAGTGGCTCACCCCCGACGTGTTGGCGGTGCCCTGGTGGCGGGTGTTGTAAAGCGTAACGGACTGCCAACTTCGCCTCTCACTTTCCGATACAAAAACTCGCAAAAATCTTCCCCAGCAGATCATCGCTGCCGAACTCCCCGGTGATCTCGGCCAGCGCGTTCTGCACCTGCAGCAGTTCTTCGGCGAAAAGTTCACCGGCCTGCCTTTCTTCCAGCACGCGGCAGCCGGCCGCGAAGTGGGCTTGCGCCCGTTGCAGCGTATCGAGATGCCGCTGTCGGGCGATGACGGTGCCCTCGCCCGGGTCGCTGAAGCCGGCGAGTGTCTTGATCGCCAGCCTGAGCTCATCGAGTCCGGCGCCGGTCAGGGCAGAAACTCGCAACACCCGATGTCCGCCCAGGCTCTCGGGAGCAGTGCCGGGTGGCTCACCGCTGAGATCGATCTTGTTGCGCACCACCAGCACCGGAATGCCGGCCGGGATTTCGCCGAGCAGCCCGGCAATACCTGCCAGGTCACTGGTATCCTCACTCGCATCGATGACCAGCAGCGCCAGGTCAGCAACGCCGAGTTGCGCGCGCGTGCGCGCCACACCCTCCTGTTCCACTGGATCCAGCGTGCTGCGCAGACCGGCGGTGTCCACCACATGCAACGGCAGACCATCGATGTTGATCTGCTCGCGGATCAGGTCGCGGGTGGTGCCGGGCTGGCTGGTGACGATCGCGGCCGCATAGCCGGCCAGCGCATTGAAGAGGCTGGACTTGCCGCTGTTGGGACGTCCGGCCAGCACCACATGCAGGCCGTCGCGCAGCAGGCAGCCTTGGCGTGTGGTTTTTTCGAGGCGCGCAAAGCTGGCAGCGACCGGGGCGATGCGCTGCCTGAGCTCACTGTCGCTCAATAGATCGAGCTCTTCGTCGGGAAAATCGATGGCAGCCTCGATGTAGACGCGCAGGCCGGTCACCTCCTCGTTCAGCGCCAGCACGGCCGCCGAGAAGTCACCGCGCAGGGAACGCTGGGCGGCCCGGGCAGCGGCCCGCGAGCCGGCGTCGATCAGGTCAGCCACCGCTTCGGCCTGCAGCAAATCCAGCTTGTCGTTGAGGAAAGCGCGTTCGGAAAACTCGCCGGGCCGCGCCATGCGCGCACCGAGTGCGAGCACACGCTCGAGCAGCAGCTCCGTCACCACGACGCCGCCATGGCACTGCAGTTCGAGCACATCTTCGCCGGTATAGGAATCGGGCGCGGAAAAAAGCAGCGCGATGCCGGTGTCGATGGCCTGGCCTTCGGCATCCAGGAAATCGCGCAGTTCCGCGTGGCGCGGCTGCGGCAGCTTGC
>JAUPLK010000203.1 GCA_030836925.1 Pseudomonadota bacterium | reverse complement strand
GCGATTCCTTCTCGTAGGAGCGCCTTCAGGCGCGATTTATCCGGTCAGGAATCGCGCCTGAAGGCGCTCCTACGAGAAGGAATCGCGCCTGAAGGCGCTCCTACGGGCACCACGCTGCGAGCTAGACCAGCACTTCGGCCGGCGTCTCCACGAACTGCAGCTGCGCGAGGCGCGCATACAGCGGGTCGCGCTGCACGAGTTCGTCGTGCGTACCCACATCGACGATGCGGCCCTGGTTGATGACGACGATGCGATCGGCCTTCAGCACGGTGGCCAGCCGATGCGCGATGATGATCGTGGTGCGGTCCTGCATGAGACGGTCCAGCGCTGTCTGCAGCAGGCGCTCGTTCTCCGCATCCAGTGAACTGGTGGCCTCGTCGAGCAGCAGGATGGACGGATTCTTGAGAATGGCGCGGGCAATCGCCATGCGTTGCCGCTGCCCGCCGGACAGGCGCGTGCCGCGCTCGCCGACGTAGGTGTCGTAGCCCTGCGGCAACTCGCGGATGAACTCATCGGCCACGGCCAGTCGCGCCGCCTCGCGGACCTCTTCGTCAGTCGCATCCGGCCGGCCGAAACGGATGTTGCCGAGCGCCGTGTCACCAAAGATCACCGTCTCCTGCGGCACGACGGCGATGCGCGCACGCACCTCGCGCGGATCGGCCAGCGCGATATCCACGCCATCGATCAGGATGCGGCCCTGCTGCGGATCATAAAAACGCAGCAGCAACTGGAAGGTCGTGCTCTTGCCGGCGCCGGACGGCCCGACAAAGGCGATGCGCTCGCCCGGCTTGATGTCCAGGCTGATGCCCGACAGCGCCCGCTGCTCCGGCCGCGACGGATAGTTGAAGCACACGTTCTCGAAGCGGATCGCGCCGCGGCCCGGGCTCGGCAGTGTCTGCGGATTTGCCGGCGCCCGCACATGCGGCTCGGCATTGAGCAGTTCGATGAGGCGCTCGGTGGCGCCGGAGGCGCGCTGGATCTCGCCCCACATCTCCGTGAGCGTGCCAGCCGAAGTCGCCGAGAACAGCGCATACAGCACGAACTGGCCCAGCTCGCCGTAGGTGATCTCGCCGGCCAGCACGCTGCGCGTACCCACCCACACCACGAAGGTGATGCCGCCGAACACGCAGCAGAAGGTCACGAAGCTCATGACCGCGCGCACGCGGGTGCGCTCGATCGCCACGTCATAGCTCTGTTCGACGACCTTGCCGTAACGATCGGCAACGGCGTTTTCAGCCGTGAAGGCCTGCACGATCTGCACCGCATCCAGCGATTCGCTGGCCATCGCGCTGGTGTCGGCGATGCGGTCCTGCGAGGCGCGCGACAACCGGCGCACCTTGCGGCCGATGGTGATCACCGGCACCAGCACCGCCGGAATCAGCACCACGATCAGGCCCATCAGCTTGAGGTTGGTGATGGCCAGCATCACCAGCGCGCCCGGCAACTGGATCATCGAGCGCAACACCATCGACAGGCTGGTGCCGGTGATCGACTGCACCAGCGTGGTGTCGGCCGTCAGCCGCGACAGCACTTCGCCGGTACGCGTCTCCTCGAAGAACATCGCATCCATGCGGATCACGTGCCGGTAAACCGCATTGCGCACATCGGCGACCACGCGCTCGCCGACCCAGCTCACCAGGTACATGCGCACCGCGGCCATCGCGCAGAACAGCACGATCAGCCCGGCAAAGCCCGCGAAGTACAGGTTGACCGTCCCGCCCTGTTTCGAGGCAAGTCCCTGGTCGATGACAAAGCGTGCCGCCACCGGCAACGACAGCATCAGCCCGGAGGCTGCCAGCAGCACCACCAGCGCCAGGACCAGCATGTTCGTATAGGGCTTGAGGAACGGCAGCAGCGCGGCGAGGGAGCGCGGTGACCGGCCCTTCGGGCGGTTCTTGGGATCCTGTTCGAATTCAGCCATGGGTCGGGATTATAGGAGTGTGCTCACCGGCCGGGGCGCAAACAGGGGCAGTGACCGAAAGCGGGAGCGGTGTCATCTGGCACAGCCCGCCGGGCATTCAGGGAGGCACCTGATCGTTCAGAACCGCTTGTCCAGCCCTGCCTGCTTGAGGACCGCGTTGGCAGTGTGTCGGGACTTGATGTCGCCATCAACCGTGAAGTACTGGGCGCTCAGAGGGCTGAACCAGATTTCATGGTCGCCCTTGCCCTGGCGGTGAAAACGGCAGCCCTGCTCTTTGAGGATCTTCTTGAGATCGCGGCTGAAGTTCGCCACCGGATCAGGTCGTTTGAAGCGTGAACCGCTGCTGCCCCTGCCAGAGCAGCTCTACAGGTACATCCTGAACCACCGCACCTTCATCCGTGTTCAACTCCAGCAACTCAGGTATCAGAAACCGCAGCTTTGCCAGCATGTCATCCGGCCCGGTTGCCTCGGTCGCCAGGCCCGGCACCGTGGAATGCGCCACATACCAGACCTTGGCGTCATCATCCCACTCGCAGTGTACGAAGTGTGTTTTCATGGCTCCGGAACCAACGGTTGCCGCTTACGGACCGGATTCTATTGCATGGTTTCAGCAGCAGCCAGCGACTCAATCACTGGAATCGGCTGGATTTGCGCCAATCCGTCCTTTTGAACGCAGCGGAGAGGCATCCCGTGACGACCATCAGTCCGGTCAGCCGCAGCGGCAGAGTGTTACTGTAGGCACTCCTTTCCCATCTACGCTGTTAGACAAGGAAAACAACTCATCATGAAGAACAACATCGCATCGCTACTGTCAGTCACGGCTGCAGTCGCACTCACCACGCTCAGCGCGGCACCGGCACTGGCCCAGCAAGCCACGCCCGGCACCACCGGCTCGATAAGCGCCACGCGCGGCGCAACCGAGAAGCCCAGCGGCACGGTCAGCGCGAGCATCACCAGCACGGCAACCGTCGCGAAGATCGACAAGAAGGATCGCTGGATCACCCTGAAGATGGCGGACGGCTCAATGGTTGATATACAGGCCGGCCCGGCTGTGAAGAATTTTGCCCAGATCAAGGTCGGCGACCTGGTGACTGCCAGCCAGGAAGAGACCCTGGCCATCGCGGTGGTGCCGGCCGGCACCGCACCGCCGAATGCCACCGGCGGCTCGTCCGTCGTGAGCGCACCGTTGGGTGCCAAGCCCATGGGCGTGCTGGTTGATACCACGATGGTCTCGGGCGAGGTGGTCGCCATCGACAACACCCCGCGGTCCATCACGCTGCGCGGCCCCGACGGCAACACCCGCACGATCGCGGTCGGTCCCGCCGTCAAGCGGCTTAACGAGGTCAAGATCGGCGACGACGTGGTGTTCACGCTGAAGAAGGCCACCACGATCGAAGTGACGTCGCCCGCGAAGTAATCGATCAGCGACTGGCGAGACTCCGAAAAGCCGCGACCGGGGATTCCGGTCGCGGCTTTTTTTGCAGCAAATCCCCTGAAAAGACCGGGATTCCACCGTTGACCCCAATATTAAACGTAGCTACAGTTATCAGATGCGCATTACCTGCGACGCAGAGAAGCGACGAAAGACGCTGCAAGACCGCGGACTCGACATGCGCAGGGCCAAGGATGTCTTCGGTGGGGTTCAGCCAGGCGCATCATCAGCATGAGGCATTGCCATGAGCGGGAAACGAAAAAACTCCAGCCGTACTTCAGCAACCGTGAGTGAACCACCCGAGATTACCGGCGAGTGGATCGCAGGCGCTGATATGTATCACGGGAACAAACTCATACGCCGAGGCCGCCCGAAGCTGCAACACCCTCGTCAGCTTCTTTCGCTGCGATTACCACCCCAGGTGATCGCCTCCTGGAAAGCAACCGGACCAGGCTGGCAGACGCGAATGGCCCAGCTATTGGAGAGATCCACTCCGAAGTCGCGGAAATCGGAAGCGCTCAAACCTTGAATGAACCGGCATCCGCAGTTGCCGATCCCGATCAGTCCGCCCGGCGCCGGTACATGACGACGGCCAGGGTCACCACGGTCAGCGGGATGACGACCCATCGCATCACCAGGCCGAACTCGTCGATGGCATCGTGCTGCCGGGC
>JAUPLK010000032.1 GCA_030836925.1 Pseudomonadota bacterium | reverse complement strand
GAGTTCGACGACATGCGTGCTGAAGAGCGTTATACGCTGGCCAACGCCGTGCAGCGGGCAGCTGTCCGCACCTGGGAGATGAGCGCGCTGACTCTGCGCATGATCTGGCGGATGCTGGTCGGCGATGTTTCGGTGAAGAATATCAGTGGCCCGATCAATATCGCCCAGTATGCGGGCTATAGTGCGAGCATCGGGGTTTCGGCATTTCTGGGTTTTCTTGCGGTGGTCAGCATCAGTCTCGGTGTACTCAATCTGCTGCCCGTGCCGATGCTCGATGGCGGGCAGATCGTCTATACCCTGGCCGAGCAGCTGAAAGGCAGTCCCTTGTCTGAACGTGCGCAGATGATCGGGCAGCAGGTGGGTCTCGGATTGCTGCTGCTCCTGATGAGTTTCGCGTTCTACAACGATATTTCCAGATTACTCGGCTGAGTCAGTGATGGGTCTGTTGTTGCCGGGTTCCCGATTTGCGCGCGCGCTGCTTGCAGCGATGTTGCTGATGCTGGCGACTGCCGGACACAGCCAGGTTGAGCCACCCGATGCGGATAAACTGCTCGTGCGCAATATCCGCGTCGAGGGACTGCAGCGGATCGCCGAAGGTACGGTATTCAACTATTTGCCAGTGAACATCGGTGATCGCATCGATCAGGGCCGGATCCAGGAGGCGATCCGGGCCATATATGGCACGGGATTCTTCCGTGATGTCGAAATCCGCTGGGAGAGCGGCAGCCTGATCATCGTCGTGTCCGAACGTCCATCGATCGCCAGTTTCTCGATCACCGGCAACAAGGACATCAAGACCGAAGACCTGCAGGAACCGCTGGCCAGGATCGGCCTGAAGCAGGGACGCATCTTCAATCAATCCGTTCTCGATGAGGTCGAGCAGTCGCTGATCGACCAGTATTTCAGCCGCGGCAAGTATGCGGCGAACGTCACGGCGGCGGTGGAATCGCTCCCGGACAACAAGGTGGCGATCGCCATCACGATCAAGGAGGGCGACCGTGCCCGGATCCGGCAGATCAATCTGGTGGGCAACAGCAGCTTCAGCGATGAAGAGATTCTGGAGCGCTTCGAACTGAAAACGCCGACCTGGCTGTCATTCATCAGGCAGGACGACCGCTATTCGCGTGAAGCGCTGTCCGGTGATCTGGAGACCCTGCGTTCGTACTACATGGACCGCGGCTTTGCCGATTTCAACATCGAGTCCACCCAGGTGGCGATTTCTCCCGACAAGCGGGACATATTCGTCACGATCAACCTGCTTGAGGGTGATCGTTACCGGATCAGCGATGTGCGCCTTGCTGGCGATCTGGTCTTGACGGAGCGGCAGCTCAACCCATTCGTCGTGGTCAAGCCCGGACAAAGCTATTCGCAGCAGTTGATCACGCAGAGCGCAGACCTGATCCGTCTCCGGTTGAGCGAAGAGGGCTATGCGTTTGCCACGGTCGATCCGGTGCCGGAACTCGACCGCGAGGCCAAGACGGCGGCGATCACGCTCTATGTGGAGCCGAAGAGCCGCGTCTACGTGCGTCGGGTGAATTTCAACGGCACGTCGTCCATCAACGACGATGTGCTGCGGCGTGAGGTGCGGCAGCTCGAAAACGGCTATCTGTCGAACAGTCGCCTGGAGCGTTCGAAGATCCGTCTGCAGCGCCTGCCCTATATCGAAAAGGTCGAAGAGACCACCAACCCCGTGCCGGGCACTCCGGATCTCGTCGATCTTGACTTCGATATCAAGGAAGGCCTGCCCGGGCAGTTTGGTGGTGGTGTCGGTTATTCCCAGTCACAGAAACTGATCTTCAACGGGAATTTCGTGCATACCAACTTCATGGGCAGCGGCAACCGGGTTCAGGCCGATATCAACACGGGGCAGTACCGCACCGTTTACGGTATTTCCTACACCGACCCCTACACCACGATCAACGAGGTCAGTCGCACGATCAGCCTGGCCTATCGGGATATCACCCAGTTCACTTCGGATGCCTCCGATTTTTCGACCAAGACTTTTTCGGTATCGGCCGAATACAGTTATCCGGTCACCGAATATCAGCGCCTCATCTTTGGTGGAACGCTGCAGAGTTCGGAACTGCTGAGCGACAGTTTCCAGACCGAGCAGGCCCAGGCGTGGGTGCGCAACAACGGCGACAGTTCGACAACCATCGTGCCGGGCGGCGCCATCTATGAAACCAAATTCGATACCGTCGAGATGCTGGCCGGCTGGGTCTATGACACCCGCAACCGCGGCCTGTTTGCCGACCGTGGCGCGCGGCACCGGCTCACCGGCAACGTCACCGTTCCGGGCAGCGACGTCGAGTACTACACGATCAACTACAACTACCAGCAATACCTGCCGGTCAACCGCTGGGCGACCTTCCTGTTCAGTGCCGACGTTGGTTATGGCGCCGCGCTGGGCGATACCACCTCATTACCGCCGTACCGCAACTACTTTGCGGGCGGTCCGGATACGGTACGCGGCTACCGTGAAAACGACCTGGGGCCGAAGGATACCAACGGCAATCCGTATGGCGGTGACTTGTTGACGGCAGGCCAGATCGAGCTGCTGCTGCCGATTCCGGAAAAGTGGGAGGCCAAATCGCGCTTTACACTGTTCTTTGACATCGGCAATGTCTTCTCGGTTGGCGACGTCGTTTTTTACGACCAGCTTGGTTCGCAGAACGGGAATGGCCAGCGCATCGATTATGGTTTCGATGCGGGTGATCTGAAGAGGTCCTACGGGATCGCCGCCCAGTGGCTTGCGCCGCTGGGTTTGTTCCGTTTCAGTTATGCTTTCCCGCTGGATGCCGACTCCAACCCCTTTCCGGGGTACAGTGACAGCACCGAGCGTTTCCAGTTCTCGATCGGTGGCGCATTCTAGGCTCGGGTACATATCCATCCGGCGGCGACAGCCGCTGTAATCACACAATTTTGATGACACAGGAAATTACGATGTTGCAGATCAGGAAGTGGGCGGCGCTGGTGGCGATGACGGGCGTGCTGGCCATGCCGCAGGCCGGGCTGGCACAGGTGAAACCGCTCAAGGTCGGTTTCGTCAATGTGGCGCGCATGCTGGCCGAGTCACCGCAGGCCAATGCGGCCAACCGTGCGCTCGAAAATGAATTTGCACCACGGCAGCGTGATCTGCTGGCCAAGCAGAAGGCCTTCAAGGACCGCGCTGACAAGATGCAGAAAGATGCCGCCGTGATGGGGGCGGATGAGCGTCGCAACGCCGAGAATGAACTGCGGCGCGATGAGCGCGATCTGGCGCGACAGCTCGAGGAGCTGCGTGAGGATCTCAACAACCGCAAGAACGAGGAACTGGGCAAGCTGCGCGTCAACCTGCTGGGCGAAGTCGAAAGTTTTGCCCGGCAGGGCGGCTACGACCTGATCGTCAGCGATGCCCTGTACGTGAGTCAGGGCATGGACGTCACGGCACAGGTATTGCAGGCCTTGCAGAGCCGGTCAGGTGCAGCGGCACCCGCCAAGCCCTGAAGCACGGGCGCACTGGTTGAGGCCGGGTAGCCGCCTGTGAGCATGACTCTCGGCCAGCTCGCGGTTCGGCATGGTTGCGAACTGCGCGGCGATCCTGACTGCGTCGTGGACCGGGTGGCAACGCTGGCCGGGGCCGGACCCGGGTCGATCAGTTTTTTTGCCAATCCGGCTTATCGTTCACGGCTTGGCGAGACCCGGGCAACGGCAGTGATACTGCGTGCCGCCGATGCCGGCGATTGCCCTGTCGCCGCACTGCTGACGAAAGATCCCTACGTGGTCTATGCGCGTATTGCTGTCGATCTGCATCCTGCACCGCCACTCCAGCCGGGTGTGCACGCGGCCGCCATCCTCGGTGCCGCGGTTGCTGTTCCCGACACTTGCCAGATTGGTCCCGGTGCGGTGCTCGGTGATGGCGTGTCGCTCGGTGAGAGGGTCAGCATCGGCGCCAATGCGGTGATCGGCGAGGGGGTGGCGATCGGTGCCGACTCCCGTATCGCCCCCGGCGCGGTCATCTATGGCGGTGTGAGGCTGGGCAGCCGTTGCCTGATTCATTCCGGGGCGGTCATCGGTGCCGACGGTTTCGGTTTTGCGCGCGATGCTGATGGCAGCCAGATCAAGGTGCCGCAGATCGGTGGCGTGGTCATCGGCGATGATGTCGAAATCGGCGCCTGCACCACCATCGACCGCGGTGCGATTGGCGATACGGTCATTGAAGACGGCGTCAAGCTCGATAACCAGATACAGGTTGGGCACAATACGCGCATCGGTGCCCATACCGTGATCGCCGGCCAGACCGGCGTTTCCGGCAGCACGACCATCGGCGCCCGCTGTACGATCGGCGGTGCGGCGGCGATTGCCGGCCACCTCCACATTGCCGATGATGTGGTGATTGGCGGTGGTACCAGCGTGCCAGGTTCCATTTCATCGCGCGGTGTTTATGCAGGTGGCGGCACGCCAGCGGACACCCTGCAGCGCTGGCGCAGGAACATGGTGCGATTCGGCCAGCTGGACGAAATGGCGCGCCGGCTGCGGGCTTTGGAAAAGCGCATCAAGCAGGACCCCGAGTGACCAGGATTCATCCAGCCGCGATCGTGTCTGCAGAGGCTGAACTCGACAGCAGCGTCAGCGTCGGCCCCTATGCGGTCATCGGTCCGGGCGTGCAGGTTGGTGCGGGTACCACGATCGGCTCGCACGCGATTCTCAAGGGCCCGACGGTCATCGGCCGCGACAACCGGATATTCGGGTTTGCCGTCATCGGCGAAGATCCGCAGGACAAGAAATACGGTGGCGAGCCCACCCGGCTGGAGATCGGTGACCGGAACACCTTCCGCGAGTTCTGTTCGGTACACCGCGGCACCGTCCAGGACAAGGGCGTCACGCGCGTCGGCAACGACAACTGGATCATGGCCTATGTGCATATCGCGCATGACTGTGTCGTGGCCAACGACGTGATCTGCTCCAACAACACCACGCTGGCCGGGCATGTGCAGGTTGGCGATCACGTGATCTGCAGCGGGTTTTCCGCGATCCACCAGTTCTGCCGCCTCGGCGCGCACAGCTTTCTGGGCGGATTCGCGGCCATCACGCGCGATGTTCCGCCCTATGTGATGGTGGCTGGCACGCCGACCGCGCCCCATGGCATCAACACGGAAGGACTCAAGCGTCGCGGTTTCAGTCCGGAGCAGCTGCGCAACCTCAAGGACGCCTACCGGATCCTCTATCGTGACGGCCTGCAGCTTGCCGAGGCGCGTGACCGGATCGCGCTGCTTGCGGAGACCCAGTCCGAGCTGCGTATCCTGGTCGAATTCATCGACTCCTCCGAACGGAGCCTGATCCGCTGACTGCCCGCATGCCGCGGATTGCCATCGTTGCGGGAGAAGTGTCCGGTGACCGGCTTGGCGCTGGCCTGATCCGCGCGGTGCATGCCCGGCATCCCGATATCCGTTTTGCCGGCATTGCCGGACCGCTGATGCAGGCCGCCGGCGCCGAAGCCTGGCGGCACAGTGATGAACTCGCCGTGATGGGCTTGACCGAGGTGGTGCGCCATCTGCCGCGTCTGCGACGCATCATCCGCGAACTCGAGGCGCGTCTGCTCGCTGATCCGCCCGACCTGTACATCGGCATCGATGCCCCGGATTTCAATCTGCGTATAGAGCGAACCGTGCGAGCAGCCGGCATACCCACGGTGCACTACGTATCGCCCTCGGTGTGGGCCTGGCGCAGTGGTCGGGTGCGCGTGCTGCGTGAGGCTTGCGACCAGGTGCTGTGCCTGCTGCCTTTCGAGGCCGACTTCCTGCACAGCCACCAGGTGCCCGCGGTTTTTGTCGGACATCCGCTGGCCGATGAGCTGCCGGCGGATCCGGACCCGCTGGCGGCACGTCGTCAGCTGGGATTGGCCGGGACGGGCAGGGTGCTTGCCGTCATGCCGGGCAGTCGGGCAGGTGAGCTTGAGCGCCTCGGCACGGTCTTCGCGGAAACGGCGCGCTGGCTGCAGAAGCGTGTGCCGGATGCCGTCTTCATCGCGCCAATGGCAACGCCGGCATTGCGCAGCCGCTTTGCCGCGCTATGGCAGCAGGCGACCGGTGGCTTGCCCATACATCTCATCGATGGCCAGTCGCACACGGCGATGGCGGCCGCTGACGCCATCCTGCTCGCTTCTGGCACGGCCACGCTGGAAGCCATGCTGCTCAATCGGCCCATGGTGGTCGCCTACCGCATTTCGCCGCTCAGCTATGCGCTGGTCAAGCTGTTCCGGCTCATCCATGTGCAGTACATGGCGCTGCCCAATCTGCTGGCCGATCAGCGGCTGGTGCCGGAGTTCGTGCAGGCGCAGGTCAAGCCGGAGGCGCTGGGCGCCGCGCTGCTCGAACTGCTCGAGGAACCGGGCAGCCGTCAGGCCTTGAGCGAGCGCTTTCAGGAACTCGGCGCCGGTCTGCGCCATGCGGCGAGTGAGCGCGCTGCGGACACGGTGCTCGCGATGCTCGGCAGGGGTTGAGTTCCGGGCCGGGCGTGCCTGCAGGAGCGCTCTGCAGGCGGTCCGTCTCCGTATAATCTCGCCTGCCATGGATCCCTCCCTGACATTGAATGACCCGGCCGGTCGCGCCCTCACCGTGGCTGGCATCGATGAGGCCGGGCGCGGGCCGCTGGCCGGGGCCGTGGTTGCTGCCGCGGTGCTGCTGGCCCCCGGTCAGGTCCTTGCCGGTGTCCGCGATTCCAAGCAGTTGAGCGCCACGCAGCGCGAGGCGCTGGTGGAGCGTATCCACGGCAGTGCCCTGGACTGGTCGATCGGCGTTGCCACGCAAACCGAAATCGATGCGCTGAACATCCTGCACGCGACCATGCTGGCCATGTCGCGGGCTTTTGCCGGGTTGCGTCGGCGGCCCGACCTGGTCCAGATCGACGGTAACCGGGCGCCACGGCTGGAGGGATTTACCGGCACCGTGCAGACCGTTATCGGCGGCGATCGCAGTTGCCCGGCGATCTCGGCGGCTTCGATACTCGCCAAGGTCCATCGCGACCAGCTGATGATGGAGCTGCATGCCGAATATCCCGCCTATGGTTTTGACCGACACAAGGGCTATCCCACCGCCGAGCATCGGGCCGCGCTGCTGTCGCTGGGCCCCTGCCCGGCGCACCGGCGCAGCTTTGCGCCCGTGCGGGCGGTAATGGACGCGGCGCGATGACGACGCCGGCTTTCGTTCATCTGCATGTGCATACGGAATACTCGCTGATCGACAGCGTCGTGCGCCTGCCGAACCTGGTCGAGGCGGTTGCTGTGGCCGGCATGCCGGCGGTTGCGATGACCGACCAGAGCAACCTGTTCGGCCTCGTCAAGTTCTATCGCGAAGCGCTCGATGCCGGTATCAAACCGGTGATCGGTGCCGAAGTCAGGGTGACGGGCCACGACGATCAGGCGGATGCGGCGCGACTGGTCCTGCTGTGCCGGAATGCCGCGGGCTACCGCAGCCTGTCCCGCCTGCTCAGCCGCGCATGGCTGGAAGGCCAGGACAATGGCGTGCCCCGGGTACAGGCCAGCTGGTTTGATGACGGGGCGGCCAGTGGACTCATCGCGCTGTCCGGCGGGCCGGAGGGCGTGCTCGGCCGCAACCTCTTGAGCGGGCCGCCGGAGCGGGCGGAACGCACGGCAGCTGCCTGCCTGGCGTGGTTTGGTGGCGACTTCTACATCGAGTTGCAGCGTACCGGCCGGCCACAGGACAACGCTTACGTCGAAGCGGCGACACGTTTTGCCAGCCGGATGGGGCTGCCGGTGGTCGCGACCAACGATGTGTGTTTCCTCAAGCCCGATGAGTTCGATGCGCACGAGGCCCGGGTTTGCATCCAGCAGGGGCGAACCCTCGCTGATCCCGGTCGTCCGCGTCTGTACAGCGAACAGCAGTATCTGCGCACGCCGGCCGAGATGCAGTTGCTGTTTGCCGATCTGCCGGAGGCACTGGCGAATTCGGTGGAGATCGCCCGGCGCTGCAATGTCACGCTCAGCCTGGGTGAAACCCATTTGCCTGACTACGCAGTGCCAGACGGCCTGCCGCCGGGAGATTTTCTGCGCCAGCAGGCCGAAGTGGGGCTCGCCCGGCGCTTCGCCGAAGCGGTGCCTGGACAGATCAGCGCGCCGGCCAGCGCCTATGCGCAGCGTCTGGCCGATGAGCTGGCCGTGATCTGCCGGATGGGTTTTGCCGGCTACTTCCTGATCGTTGCCGACTTCATTCGCTGGGCGAAGGAGCACGAGATACCGGTGGGCCCCGGCCGTGGCTCGGGTGCCGGTTCGCTGGTGGCCTGGGTGCTCGGCATCACTGACCTGGATCCGATCCGCTACGACCTGCTGTTCGAGCGCTTCCTGAATCCGGAGCGGGTGTCGATGCCGGACTTCGACATCGATTTCTGCATGGAGGGCCGCGACCGGGTCATCGAGTACGTCGGTGAGCGCTATGGACGAGACCGCGTTTCGCAGATCATCACCTACGGCACGATGGCGGCCCGCGCAGTGGTGCGCGATACGGCACGCGTGCTCGGCCACCCTTACGGTTTTGCCGACCGCATCGCGAAGCTGATTCCGAATGCGCCCGGGGTGGAAATGACCCTCGGTATCGCTCTGCAGCAGGAAGCCGAGCTGGCAGCGCTCTATGCCGGGGATGAGGAAGTTCGCAGTCTCATCGACCTGGCCCGTCAGCTGGAGGGTCTGGTGCGCAATGCCGGCCGCCATGCCGGCGGCATTGTCATCGCACCGCGGGAGATCACCGAGTTCACGCCGCTCTATCAGGTGGCCGGTGAAAAAACCGCGGTCACCCAGTTCGACAAGGACGACGTCGAGGCGACCGGGTTGGTCAAGTTCGACTTCCTCGGCCTGCGCACGCTGACGATCATCGATCGCGCGGTGCGCGTGATCAACGCCGCCCGCGCAGCTGCCGGCGCGTCGCCGATCGATATCCGGCAGTTGCCGCTCGACGATCCGGCGACCTTTGCGCTGCTGCAGGCCTGCAGGACGACAGCGGTATTCCAGCTGGAATCATCCGGCATGCGCGACCTGATGCGCCGTCTCCAGCCGGACAGCTTCGGCGACATCGTGGCGCTGGTGGCGCTGTTTCGTCCCGGCCCGCTGCAGTCGGGCATGGTCGATGACTTCATCAACCGCAAACACGCCGACGCGAGCCAGCCGATCGATTACCTGCATCCGGACCTGGAGCCGGTGCTGCGGGAAACCTACGGGGTGATCCTCTACCAGGAACAGGTGATGCAGATCGCGCAGCGCCTGGCCGGCTACTCGCTCGGTGAGGCCGACCTGCTGCGCCGGGCCATGGGCAAGAAGAAGGCCGAGGAGATGGCCAAGCAGCGCGCGGGATTCACCGATCGCGCGGCAGAACGTGGCACCGAGCGGGCGCGGGCGACCTGGATCTTCGACCTGATGGAGAAATTTGCCGGCTACGGCTTCAACAAGTCGCACTCGGCCGCCTATGCCTTGCTGGCGTACCAGACCGCCTGGCTCAAGGCCAATCATCCGGCCGCGTTCATGACCGCGGTGATGACCACTGAAATGGACAACACCGATACGCTGGTGGTGCAAAAGCGCGAGTGTGCGGCGCTCGGGATCGACTTGTTGCCGCCCGATGTGAATGTGTCGATGCACGCGTTTACCGTCGAGGAAGACAACCGCATCCGCTACGGACTGGGCGCGATAAAGGGTGTCGGGCAGGGCGCTGCCGAGCACATCGTCGCGCAGCGGAACGAGTCGGGCCTCTACCGCAGCCTGCAGGATTTCTGTAGGCGGGTGGGTGGCCAGCGGCTCGGACGACGACCGGTGGAGGCCCTGATCAAGGCGGGCGCGCTGGATGCCCTCGGTCCCAATCGTCCCAGCCTGCTGGCCGAATTGCCGCGCGCGATGGATGCGGCAGACCAGGCAGCGGCGGCGGACAGGGCAGGTCAGGAAGACATGTTCGGTGCACCGGCGAGCCAGCCAGCGGCGGTGTACAGCGTGCCAGAACTCCCCGACTGGGGTCTGGGCCGCAAACTGCAGGCTGAGCGCGAGAGTCTCGGCCTCTATCTCAGTGGCCATCCCTTCGACCAGTACCGTGCCGATCAGCCCTTCATCTGCAGTTCGACCATCGCGGCGCTGCTCGCCGAGCGTCCGCCGGTGGCAGGTGAGTTTCGCGGCCCCACACGGGAGGTTACTGTCGGCGGTATCGTCGCAACCATGCGCAAGCGCGGCTCCCGCGTGTCGGTCGAGCTGGATGACGGCACCGGGACCATCGAAGTGGGCTTTTTCCAGGAGGCCTATGACCGCTGGCGTCACCTGCTCGGCAGCCAGGCGCTGGTGGCA
>JAUPLK010000202.1 GCA_030836925.1 Pseudomonadota bacterium | reverse complement strand
GCCGGCGTCGCGTCCTTTACCGTCGCCGTCCCGACCCTCACCGATACGCTCAATGAGCAGAGCCCGGAGACCTTTACCCTGGCCGTCGGCGGCGTCTCCGGTACCGGTAATATCACCGATACCAACAACCCTCCAGTCAATACCATTCCGGCGGCACAAAGCACCAGCGAAGATACCTCCAAAGTATTCAGCAGTGCCAACGGCAACGCCATCACGGTGGCAGATGTGGACGGTGGCACGCTGACCACCACCCTGACGGTCACGCACGGCACCTTGGCTGCCTTGGCCTTTGCCGGCGCCACCATTGCCGGAAACGGCACGGGTACTGTGACCGTTTCCGGCACCTCAGCCGCCATCAACGGTGCCCTGGATGGCTTGTCCTTCAAGCCGACTGGCGATTACAGCGGTTCGGCACAGTTGCAGGTGGCAACAACGGATGGCACTGCAACCGATACGGACACTTTAGCGATCACCGTCACGCCAGTGGCGGATGCCCCGACCATCTATGCGCACGTCACCAGCAACGGTGCGTCTGCCACTGCAACCAGCCTGTTCAGCGACAACTTCAACGACGGCAATTTCACGACTCCGAGTTGGACAAAGATCGCGTTGCACGGCAACACCTTCGCCGAGATCCCCGGTGGTACCGGCAAAACGAGCACCGAGCTTCAGTTGTTCAATAGCGTGGCATGGGCAGGCCAGACGACCAGTACGGAGTTCAACAACTTCTGGACGGTAAACAATGGCTCTGTCGCTTACAATCTTGGCGGCGGAAGTGGCTCGGATGATGCACAGGGTATTCTTGCCTACACCAACCTGACCGCCGCCCAGAAGGCGCTGACCAACTATTCCATCTCGGTGGACATGAATGCAGATGCCAATTCACCTCAGGCCAATGGCATCGGTTTTGTATTTGGCTACGTCGATTCGAACAACTACTTCCTGGTCAGGTGGGAAAACCCCAGTGCCGATTACTCGCCAAGCGGCAGTCTGTTCAATAGTTATCCAGGCCAGTACCATGAATTTACTATCGTACAGATCAAAGCCGGCGTGCCTATCGATCTTGCACGGGGGGCCTTTGCCGGAGACGACTGGTTTAACGTCAAGGTAGCTGTCAGCGATACCGGCATATCGGCCACGGCGGTCGACGCGACCTCGGGCGTGACCACCTCGCTCAATTACAACTATGGCTCTGTCGCCAATGGCGCCACGGCTGCGCCGGCGCTCAACACGATCGGTTTCTATTCGTTCGACAACGATTCCACCGTTCGCTTCGACAACCTCGATATCAAGCAGGAGATGTACAGCTACACCCTGAACACCGAAGCCTACTTGAACGATGTCGATGGCAGCGAATCGCTTTCTGCGATCAGCCTCCTGGGGATTCCAACCGGGGTGGCGCTGTTCGATACCACGAGCGGCACTTCGATCAGCGTTACCGGGGGAGCAGCGACAGTGATAGCTGGCCACCCGATCACCATGTCCTCGACGACTGCGCTGACGGATAGCCAGATCAACGGCATTGTCGCCAGTGTGACAGCTACCGAATCGGTTGGCGCGAGCGCTGCCAACGACAGCGACAACGCCAAGATCGACATGCTGGGCACGGCAGCCGCAGATAACCTCAACGGCGATGCCGATGCCGAGTGGATTAGTGGCGGAGGCGGCAACGATACCCTGAATGGCGGCGCGGGCAACGATGTTCTCGTTGGCGGCACGGGCAACGATATTCTGGATGGCGGCACAGGTGCCGATGTGCTGGTCTGGAGGTACGCTGACCGTGGTGGTTCTGATACCGTGCTCAACTTCGGCACGACAGCCGGCACCGATGCCCTCGACCTGCGTGATCTGCTGCAAGGCGAATCGCATGGTGGTACCGATGCGGGCAATCTTGCCAACTACCTGCACTTCAATGTCAGCGGCGGTTCGACGACCGTGGAAATCAAGTCGGCGGGATCGGGCAGCATCGACCAGACCATACTCCTGCAGAGCGTCGATCTGACTCTCGGTGGTACGCTGACGACAGACCAGGCAATCATCCAGAACCTGCTTGCCAACAACAAGCTGATCGTGGACTGATCAGCGATCTCCTGACCTGTAACGAGGCCCGCTCCGGCGGGCCTCTTTTTTTGACCTACCCGGCATCCTTGATCACAGGCCCCGTCGCGCCATCAAAGTCGAGCTGGATCAGGGTATTCAATTCCGCCTCGCTCACCACCCCCTCAGCAAAAACCTGCATACCGATGCTGTGAGCAATGGAAGACAGCCCCTTGAGGAAGGTCTGGTTACCGGGATTAGTGTCGACATCCCGGATAAAGCTCGCGTCCACCTTGATATAGTCGAGGCCCAGACCGTGCAACAGGCCGATCTGGCTGAACTGGCGGCCAAAATGCTCGATTCCGATGGTACAACCGGCCTCCTGCAGGTCACGACACAGCAAACAAAAACTGTCGAAGTGCTGCAATGCGCCCGTTTCAGGAATCTCCAGCCACAGCCGCCGGCTTGACTTGGGATGAGCACGAAGCAGTCCTCGCACCCGTTCACGAAATTCAGCGGAAGCCAGGGAACTGCCAGACAGATTGATTGCCAAGCCCGTTAACTGAAGATTCTGTTCCAGTTCCACGAACCCCAGACTGATGGCTGCGAGATCGAGTTCCGGGGTCAATTTCAGACGTTCAGCAACCGGCAGGAATCGGCCAGCCGGCATCCAGTCACCCTCGGCATCGAACATCAGGCGCAGCGGACATTCCCGATGCGAAAGGCTTCCGTCAAGCCGCTTGACCGGAAAGGAAACCAGTCGAACCCAGTTGGAAGCCAGGGCGCGATGTATGGTTTGCGCCCACTGCTCGGCACTGCGCGGCATACCCTCCGCATCCTGCACGGCTTCCACAATGCCGTTGGCGCCTGCGGATGCCGCACTTGCCAGCGCAGCATCGATACGCGACAGAAGCGCGCCCAGATCAGCATTCGGGCCGAACCCGCCAAAGCCGATATAAACAGCCGTATCTTCCTTCACATAGGGTTCGGACGCATTCACGAGGTCGTCAAGGAGGCTCGCGACAAAATCGCGGGCACTGCCGTCATGCTCTGGTAGCAGCAGCGCAAAATCCGCGCCATTGAGACGAGCCGCAACACCCTTGCCCACAGCCGCCAGCAGGACAGCACCGATACTACGCAACCATTGGTCGGTGACATCGCGTCCAAGACGCTGATTGACTTCATTCAGGTTTGCAAGGCGGATCAATAGCAGGCTGCCGCCGTTCGCATCCTCGGCCTCAAGGCTCTGACTCAGCATGGCCATGAAGTGGCTGCGGTTGGCAAGGCCAGTCAGCGAATCGGTATTCGCCTCCTGCCTGACCGCCTCAAGTCGCTCTGCTTCTTCATCGAACATGAACTTGAGCCGCTCCACTGTCGCGTTCATCGCCTCCGCCAGCTGGCGGAGCTCAGGTACTCGAGGCACCTCTGAGGTAACAAACCGGCGCTCGGTGATTGCTTGAGCCTGATTGATGACAATGTTCAACGGCACGCGCAGGCGGCGCAGAATGAGCGTCGCAAGATAACCGCTAAACAGGCCAGCGACGCCCAGCACCGAAATCAGCTCGATTACGCTACGCCACAAGGAACGATAGGCAAACCGGCTGTGGCTGGCCAGCGTTACCGTACCCAACTGCTTCCAGCCGCTGCTGATTTTCGCCTGCCCCTGGCCTGGGCTGATCGGCAGCAAGCGCTCGAACCATGCCGGCACTTCGTGCTGGCCGGCCGGGGCCTGACGTTCGGCAATCGTCACGCCAAAGGGGTCAGCCACCCGGATGAACTGGTAATGGCCACTATCGAACATTGCCGACACCACAAGCTCGATCTCCACTGCATCCATACTTTTCTGCCCCAGCGAAAGCGCCAGTACTGAGGCATTATCCCTATTCTTCATCTGCAACTGCTCCTGCAGGTAGACGCGCGCCCCCAAGGTGGAGCCAAGCAGGCTGCCGGTCAGGGCCAGAAAAGTGCTCACGATCACAGCGAACCAGAGTTGACGATACATGGACA
>JAUPLK010000201.1 GCA_030836925.1 Pseudomonadota bacterium | reverse complement strand
TTGCCCGAGCTGATGGTTTCGCCGCCGGTGATCTGCTGGCTGAAGGCATAGGTCTGCTTCACCCAGGTGGCCGCGAGCCCTGCATAAAAGCCGCGCTCGCTGCGCAGCTTCAGGTCCAGTTCGCCGCCGACGTGCCGGCTCTCGCCGTTGCTCACGTTGTAGCGGTTGGAGTCCTGCAGGATGTAGTCGTCCTTGTGCATGGCAAATGCGGCGGCGGACAGATCCAGATGCGCGGTCCGGTGATGCCAGCCGAGCTCCGCGCTGTCGATGGTTTCGGAATCGAGGTCGGCGACGTTCTGTCCGGCCTGCAGTCGATACAGTTCTGCCGCCTGCGGCGCGCGGAAGCCGCGGGTCAGCGTGAGATAGAGTGAGTTCTCCGCGTTCAGGCGCAACAGCAGACCGATGTTCGGCGCAAGTGTGGTGTAGTCATCGCTGCGATCGGCGGGGCGGTTGAACAGGCAGGGCGGCGTGCAGGCCGTGCCATCGTCGCGGGTGTTTCCTGCCAGCATCCGGTTGTCGTAGTCATAGCGCAGCCATTCGTAGCGCAGGCCGCCAGTCAGGGTCCAGTGCGCATCCAGCGGCAGTTCGGCCTGTGCATAGGCCGAGGCCAGGTACTGCCAGACGTCGTAGTCGTAGTGACGGCCCTGCGGCCTGGGCGGGTTGCCGGTCTCCGCGTTGTCCTGGATCTCCTCCAGGTAACCGTTGGCGATTTCGGTGTCGAAGCCGGCGGTGATCCGTGCCGGGCCGAGCGTGGTATAGCGCAGCAGGGTCGCACCGCCGCTTGCCTGTCCGTTCTTCTCCACCGGCTGGCCGGGCAGGAAGTGCTGCAGGAAATCCATGTCGGAACGGCGCAGGAAGCCGAGCAGCTTCCAGCCCTCATCAGCGCGGTTTGCATCCGGTTGCCAGCTGGCATTGAGGCGCTGGCTGTTCGCCTTGCGATAGGCATCGGGGTTGCTGTTGGTGTGGCGCAGCGCCTTGTCACGATAGGCGTTCTCGCCATAGATGAATCCGGCAGTGTCCTGGTCCAGCACGGTCCCGCTGAAGCCCAGTTGCAGCTTGCCGCCACCGAGTGCCGTGCCGTACTTGAGGAAGCCCTTGGCCTGGCTGTAACCGGCCGAGTCGCGAAAGCCCTCGTCGTGATCGTAGAGCAGCCCGCCGACCAGGCCAGCGCCGTCACCATCACCCTGGCCCCAGAGCAGCTTGCCGCGCAGGTAGCTGTCGGGTCCGGCCTCGCCGCTGACCTGCAAAAGGTCTGCGCCCGGCTCCGGCAGCAGCACGTTGAGCGTGCCGTGCACGGCATTCGAGCCATACAGGGCCGAAGCCGGTCCGCGAATCACTTCGATCGCGCTCGCCAGTTCCGACAACATCTCGAAAGTCTCGTTGACGTTGCAGAAGCCAGTGGGCCGGATGGCGAGGCTGTCCTCGAGGAACAGGAAGCTGCCGCAGGAACCGGGTCCCGTGAGTGCCGGCGAGCGAATCGCGGTGATGCTCTCCTGGCCGTTGCCACGGGTGATCCAGGTGCCGGGCAGCTGTGTACCGGCTTCATATATATGTGTGGCGTTCAGCAGTTCAATCCGCTCCGCATCGAGGCGCGCGGTGTTGCCCGCCAGTTCGAGTGCCGTGACCGGATAACGGGTGGCGGTGACGAGGATTTCTTCAGGCGGGCTGCGACCCGCGGCCTGTGCCGCAACGGCCGAGAGCAGGGCGACGAGGCCGCCGACCAGGCCTGGCCGGAGAGGGCGCATCGGCGGTGTCAGCGCTGGATCGCTTCCAGGCGGATGCTCGGCGTGTCGCCAATCCGGCTGAAAGGATGGCGTTTGGCCATTTCGCGCAAGGCCGCGTCGCGTTCGCTGGCGGTGCCAAACCAGTGCTCGCGATGCCAGTCGGCACCGAGCACATCGCGCAGCGGGTCAGCGGCGGGCAGACCAACACGGATGCCGAACTTGAGCTCGCTATCCGGGCGCCGTGCGGCGAGCAGATTGTGGGGGTTGCTGATGTCCATGCAGGGTGTCCCGTCCTTGTGCCGGGCGCATGGTCGCCAAAGGCTGGCGCTTTGTCCAGTTGGTGCCGGAGCATTTGATTATTTGAGTACAGCATGGGTACCGGCGCCACGACGGACTACCTGCATCACGAGCACCTGGACAGGCTGGGGCTGATCCACATGAACGGCCGGGTGTACGGATCCGGAGCTGGGCCGTTTTTTGTCCGCGGACCCGCCGCTACGCGCGCAACTACGCCGAGCTCAGCTCGATGCAGGCCATTCCATCCATCAGCAGTACCTGCTCGATTGACTCGCGTTGGGTGCAGAGCAGGTTCAACAGCGGCGCTTTGGCGGTATTGCGGACTCTCAGCCAGATCACTTGTGGCGGCTGTCCATAGAGCGCCGACATTTCACTGAAATCTGCATCGCGCGTGACGATCACGAAGTCATGGTCGCGGGCATGCTCCCAGATGGCCCGGTCACTGGCCTGTTCCAGGCCGAGCAGGGCAACATGCGAACTCCCCGGGAAGTCCGACTGGAGAAAGGGAACGAGTCGCCGTGAAAGGTTCTCGTCGAGGAGCAGCTTCATTGCACCGCGAGCGTGTAATGGCTGTGCTCGCGCTGGGCCGCATAGGCAAGGCAGGCACGGATATCCTCTGCCTCAAGCTCCGGGAAATCTTCCAGGATTTCCGCTTCGCTCATGTTTTCGGCCAGCATCGACAGCACGTCGTACACCGTGATTCTCTGGCCGCGGATACAGGGTCGACCGCCGCGCTTTCCGGGTTCGATGGTGATTCTCGACAGCTTGGCCATGACATGCCTCCGTTTGGGCAGAGATCGGTTAAGGATACTGATCAGAACTGCGTTTCTGGTGCGGTGTCCTCGACGGGGTAGGTCTTGCTGCCGGTCGCCGCATCACCGGCGGGTGCAGTGGCCGGCGTTGCGGCTGACGACCCGGCCGCGCTGTCACGCCAGTTCAGTTTCGGCGCCATGCTGGTCAGCGCGGCGAGCAGCGGGATTGCGGATTCAGGTGTGGCCAGGCTGGCATCGCTGAAGATCCGGCTGCTGGCGCCCAGTTCTTCGCTGCCGTACCAGCGGGCATTGTCCTTCTGGTCGATGGTGATCGCGCCGCCATCGACCGCTATGCCGAGGAACAGGCCGCGGCTGCGGGCGTAGCTGTAGATCTCTGCCTTGAATTCGCCATCGGTCATCGCCATTGCCGTGCGCCCGACCGGGCCGGCCGAGGCCGAACTGCTGCCGCCGAGGGTGAACTTGCCGCTCGCGATGTTGTCGACGCCGCGCCGGTTCTTGAACACCAGTACCAGGTCGGCGCCCTGTACCCCGAACTGGAAGCCGAGGCCGAGATTGCCCAGCCGGATCAGGGCCGGATTGCTCCAGCTGCCGTCCTCGTGCCTGACCATCATCACGCCGCGGCCATAGCTGCCGCTCACGAAGAAGCCACCCTTGACGACGTTGGGGATCACCGCGACCGCATAGGCGCTGTTGAGCAGGTTGGGCGGGATCGCCTGTTCCGGTATGCGCTGCAGGTCGGTGAGGATGTCGGTGGCCGCCTGTACACGCTGGTCGATATCGCTGGTATCGCTGAATGCCGTACCGGCAACGAGGGTGCCGAGCAAACAGAGGGCGAGGATTCTGGCTGACTTGATCATGGTGCGTCCTGCAGGTGGTTATGACTAATCTAACGCCGATGCACGCATCAAGTACACTCTTTTGCTGAACCGGAGCCGAACGAATGCCATCACAACCGGCATTTTCCGTGCAGTACAGTTTTTCGAAGTGGGAGACCCCGGGTGCAGCTGCCACCGTTTGAATATCACCGTCCGGCGAACCTCGACGAGGCGCTGGCCACGCTCGGTACTGGCGAGCACAGTCTGGCCGTGCTCGGTGGCGGCACCGATCTGCTCATCAACCTGAAGCTGCGGCTCGAGCGCCCCGCCGCCTTGCTCAGCGTGCGCGATCTGCCGGAGCTCGGTGGTGTGAGCGTCGATGCGGCCGGCACGCTGCGCATCGGGGCCGGCGAACGGCTCACCGACCTGGCCACCCA